>JANOYJ010000235.1:0-1595 GCA_031428815.1 Phyllobacterium sp. | reverse complement strand
CCGCCAAAGCGCTGACTGCTGCTGCTCAAATCGGTGGCGACGTGCATGTGCTTGTCGCAGGCAAAGGCGCGAAAGCTGTTGCCGATGCCGCCGCCAAACTCTCCGGCGTCTCCAAGGTTTTGCTGGCTGATGATGCAAGCCTTGAGCACCGATTGGCCGAACCCTATGCCGCGCTCATCGTGTCGCTTGCTGGCAGCTATGACACGATCATCGCGCCCGCAACGACCGCCTGCAAAAACGTCATGCCCCGCGTTGCGGCTCTGCTCGATGTCATGCAGGTTTCAGAAATCATTGCCGTGGACGCCAAAGACACATTCAAGCGCCCGATCTACGCCGGTAACGCAATCCAAACCGTGCAGTCCACCGACACGATCAAAGTCATCACCGTGCGCACCGCCTCGTTCACAGCGACCGGCGAAGGCGGCTCGGCATCGGTTGAGGCGATCAAAGCGGGCGCGGATACAGGCCAGTCGAAATTCGTCTCCGCTGCGCTGTCCGGTTCTGACCGTCCCGAGCTCACGTCCGCGAAAATCATCATCTCCGGTGGCCGTGCTTTGGGGTCGAACGAAAAGTTCATGTCCGTCATGCTCCCGGTCGCTGATAAACTCGGCGCAGCCGTTGGCGCATCCCGTGCGGCTGTCGATGCGGGCTATGCCCCGAACGATTGGCAAGTCGGCCAGACCGGAAAGGTCGTCGCGCCTGATCTCTACATTGCCTGCGGCATATCGGGTGCCATTCAGCATCTCGCCGGTATGAAGGACTCAAAAGTCATCGTCGCCATCAACAAAGACGAAGATGCCCCGATTTTCCAAGTGGCGGATTACGGCCTCGTCGGCGACTTATTCGAGATTTTGCCAGAGCTTGAGAAAGCGCTGTAATTAGTCTCATCTCACCAATCTTAACTTGACGGGCTGGAACGGAAGTAGTCTGTTCCGGCCTGTTTGTCAGACTAGATATTAGAGGTCCCTATGCCAAATTCGATCAAAACCGTCGCCATTATCGGTTCCGGCCAAATGGGTTGCGGCATTGCGCAGACTGCGGCGCAGGCGGGTTTTGAAGTCTTGCTCAATGACATTTCGATTGACCGCGTCGAAAAGGGCATTGCGACCATCAGCGGCAACATGGCCCGCGCCGTCTCCGCCGGCAAACTCACGGAGGACGCCCGGACCGCAGCGCTGAAACTCATCCGCCCCGCCCCGACCTATCAAGACATTGCCGGTGCCGACCTTGTCATCGAGGCCGCGACGGAAGACGAAGCCACCAAACGCAAGATTTACGCCGCCGTCTGCCCGCTGCTCAATCCGGAAGCGATTCTTGCTACCAACACATCTTCAATTTCGATCACCCGCCTCGCCTCATCGACGGACCGCCCCGAGCGTTTCATCGGCATTCATTTCATGAACCCCGTGCCGATCATGAAGCTGGTCGAACTGGTACGCGGCATCGCCACCGATGTGCCAACTTTTGAATCTGCCAAGGAATTTGCCAAGAAACTCGACAAGACGGTCACCGTCGCTGAAGATTTCCCCGCCTTTATCGTCAACCGCATCCTGCTTCCGATGATAAACGAGGCGATCTATACGCTCTATGAGGGC
>JANOYJ010000234.1:0-4130 GCA_031428815.1 Phyllobacterium sp. | reverse complement strand
GCATCTTCAGGAACCCGAGCCTATGACCGTTAAAGACAGTTTTGTCATTTGCGATGTGGTGGGACAACGCCAGCAGCAGAGCCTCCGCAGGGCAGGGGGCTTTGTAACTCCAAGCCACTGCAGTTGCCGCTGTGAGCCATTGCTCCGCTCCGCTGCATTCCTCAAGAAGGGCGACATCGCTTTTTTTTGGCCAATGGGAGCGGCCACAGTCGAGCACCGCAACTGCGCTGCGGCAGGCTGAGTCAAGATGGGCACGCATGGCGTCGACAGCGCGTTCTGGATCACCGCCATTAAGCGCGCGGATGAACAACTTTGCGATCAAAGCGATTGAAGACGGAATTGAAGCGTCACGTCACCGCAATGCCATTTCAGTGCTCCTATCCATCTGCGGCCCGCTCGTAATGGCAGCGTTTCAGAACAAGCTTCTCATATATCATCCGGATCGCTGGTCGGGCAGCGATTTTCCGTTCGAATTCAGCGTTGCGCCGATCAGAATGTAAACTGACAACGGCTCTATTTGCTCTCAACAGCAATTGAACAGCTTTTAAGCCTAAAAGAGCACAGACAAGGTGCAACATAGCAAAAGAATTAGCGAAACACACTTCCAGAAAGTAACAGGGTCGCGTTCGATCAGCGGCTTCTCCCGCCCGAAGCCGAGTTCGGTGTTCGGCTTGCGCAGGTTTTCTACCAAAGCTGACAACGCATTCGTGCGCTCTGAAGGTGATTTGTGAACCGCCTGCTCCAATGCCGCATCGACCCAATCCGGTATGTCCTTACGCCGGGTTGTGGCAGGTATGTAAACGAGTTTCTTGAGCTGCGCCGCATTGGTGATGCCCTTGCCATAGGGCAGATGCCCCGTCAGCATTTCATAGGTAATGACACCAAGTGAATAGATGTCCGAGCGGTTTGATGGCGGCGTTCCAATCAAATGTTCGGGCGCGGCATAGTCTGCGGTTCCGGCAGGAATGGCATGCGCGGCGCGTCCCTTTTCATCGGCCCAGCTCGCGGCTTGCGACGAGCCGAAATCAATTATTTTTACCAAACCATTGCCATCGATCATCACATTGCCGGGCTTCAGATCAAGATGCAAAACATCCTTGCGATGCAATGCCCGCAGACCCAGCGCGATTTGCGAAACGATCGAGCGGACCGCCTCAATATCCGGCAAGGGGTTGTCGAGAATCCATTGCTGTAAGGTCTTGCCATCGAAATATTCGGTGACATGGTAGAGAAAACGTCGCTTGCCCTTCACATCGTGAATATTGAGCGTATTCGGGCTCGAGACCAAGCGCCCGATCCATTCCTCCCGCGCAAAGGCATCGACATAGGCGGCATCGTCTTCGAAATTCGGCGATGGGGTTTTGATAGCAACCACATCACCCTCAGTATCTTTTGCGAAATAGACTTGGCTGCGATTGCTCTCGTGAATCGGGCGGATAATCGTATATCCGTCAAGCGTATCTCCCGGCAAAAGCAATTTCGGAAACGGTAGACTGGCAGCCCCGGCCTTGTGGCTTTCGGCCCCCGCTTTTCCAGGCTCAATGACGCTAATGATCTGACAGGTGAGATTATCGACGCTGCCCTTGTCGAAGGATTCATCGACAATTTTGCGCGATGCAACGTCGAGCTCCTTGGGTGCGGCCAAAATCAACCGGACCAAATCAGCGCTACTCAACGTGTCGTGAATGCCGTCGGTGGTGAGCAGAAACACGTCCCCCGCTTCCAGCACTTCCTGCCGGTAATCAATCTCGAGATTTTGGTTGATCCCGAACGCGCGCGACAGATGCTCCAACCCGCGCCCGACCTTGATCCGATGGTCTGTCGTCAGCTGCTCGATGTTTTTGCCACGAAGCCGGTAGATACGTGAATCGCCGGCATGGAAAATATGCGCCATGCCGGACTTCATCACCATGCCGGAAAAGGTCGAGACCATACCGCGCTCGTCAAAATCCTGCCGCTGTCCCTGCGCGTAGAGCCAACCGTTGACAGCCTTCAAAACGGTCGCAACGGAGCGCTTGACGGTCCAGCTTTCATGCGTCGCGTAATAATCATCAAGAAATGAGCGCACGCAACACTCGCTGGCCTCTTTGGCCGCTTCGCTTGATGACATGCCATCGGCAATGGCAATGGCGACGCCCTTGGTGTTGAGTGCGGCGTCGGTCGGGATAACGATTCCGTATGAATCATCATTGCGGGGCTTTCGCCCTGCAATGGAATATTGCCCGATCTCCAAACGGATCGTATCTGAACTCATGTCACGTCAATCATGGCAATCGAGCCATCCGGCATTTCTTCGGTGATCTGTCCCTTCGGGTCTTCTATGAAAATGAAAACCAGAGCAAGCGCCAACGCCGAACCGATGGAGGCGACCAGAAATAATGTTTGCGCATCAAACCCGGAATAGACTGTCAAGAACAGCACGCCGCCAACATTGCCGAAGGCACCGACCATGCCGGCGATCTGTCCAGTCAAGCGTCGCTTAATCATGGGCAGCATTGCATAAACTGCGCCATTACCGGCATTAACGAACAGCGAGCAGATGAACGTTGCGATCACAGCAAAGGCGACGCCGGTTGAAAGCCCCATATTGCTCATGGCGAAATAGCCCGCCGCGGTTCCTGCGAGGCACCAAGACAAAACGCGACGGCGTCCGTACAAATCACTCAGCCATCCGCCAATCGGACGGGCGAAGAATGTTGTCAGACCGAAGCTCGCGCCGAGAAAACCGGCCACCGGCAAAGAAAGTCCGAATATATCCTTGAAGAGCAGGGGTAACACAGACACGACCGCCAATTCCGAACCGAATGTGATGAAATAGACAAAGTCCAGCACCGCGACCTGCCGGAATTTATAGCGGTGCATTTCGGCGACCGGCGTTGTTAAAATACCCTTGTTGATGCGCCATGTATCGAACAGTTGCACCGCATAAAGTGCTGCAAGTCCGGCATAGAGAAATCCCACCGCCGTATCCGGCAGAAGCTTCAATCCGCTTGGGCCGAGCTTATAGGTTAGAAAGGCAAGCGTCATCGCTATTGGCGCCTGCATAATGCAATAAAGAACGAAATCGCCCTTGCTGGTCACCTCCATTGCGCCCAGTTTTTTCGGGCTGAAATAAGTCGAGCCCTTGGGCGTATCCGTGACGAAGGCGTAGTAAACACCCGAATAGACAATCGCCATGACGCCCGTCGTAGCCGCAGCCCAGCGCCATCCGTCATCGCCGCCGATCATCGCGGCAATTGTCGGCAACGCCACCGCGGCCGCTGCCGAACCAAAATTGCCAAGCCCGGCATAAAGTCCCTGCGCCAGACCCGTCTCGCGTGCCGGAAACCATTCACCGATAATGCGGATACCGACAACAAATCCCGCGCCGACAAAGCCGAGCAAAAAGCGCGATGCTGCGAGCGCTGCAAAGCTCTGGGCAAATGCGAAGAAGAGGCAGATCACGCCTGAGATCAGCAGTAACAGCGAGAACATCAGGCGCGGCCCGACCTTATCGACAAAGATACCAACCGCAATACGCGCAGGAATCGTCAGCGCCACATTCAGCGTTAATAGCGCAGCAACTTCCTGTTTGGTCAAACCAAACGTGTCGCGGATCGAGGCCATCAACGGCGCGTGATTGAACCAAACGATGAAGGTGATGAAGAAGGCGAGCCACGATAAATGCAAAACACGCATTCTCGGTTCCCAGCTGAAGAACGGAAATTTTGGTCGTGTAACTGGCTGCATTAGGCAATCCTTTCAAGGGAGTTGCCACTCGTGTCGCAAGTGCCGTGCCAGTTTGGAATTTTGCCCGCACGTGAGACCTAACGCATTGAAGGTAAACTAAAAATATTGTTTGGCTAAAAATTAAGCAACTATTGTTGTGATTAAATATTAATCAGTGCCAATCTGCGAATGCACAGCCTTTGTGCGCTGCAAGAAAAATCAGCACGTGCTTGAATCGTCAGCCATTTGCCTAAAAACAAAACAAAAACAGAGGATTAAAAGATTACGAACGCGTCACGCGCGTAGTGGCATGGGGCTTGCTTTGATTTTACATAACTAACTTTGTTGCAGCGCACAAATCTGTGCTCTCCATGGAGATTCATATCGGATGAAACAAAAACTGGTCATTATTGGAAACGGCA
>JANOYJ010000233.1:0-6303 GCA_031428815.1 Phyllobacterium sp. | reverse complement strand
CTGAATTTTCTGGGCGTGTTAAAAATTCCATTCCTCTCGCGTGAGGCGCGGTTTCAAGCAGATGGCAATCCGGCCAATCCGTTTTCGGCCTATCTCATGGGCCTCGCCTTCGCTTTCGGTTGGACGCCGTGCATCGGTCCGATTCTGGGTCCGATCCTGACACTTGCCGGGGCGAAAAATTCGGTATTCGAAGGCGCGGCCCTTTTGGCTGTCTACTCGCTCGGTCTCGGTATCCCCTTCGTGCTTGCCGCGTTTTTCTCAGGGGCATTCATGAAATTTATGAAGCGGTTTCGGGGAAATTTGAGACATGTGGAGAAGATTATCGGCGTTCTTCTGGTGCTTTCGGGTATTCTGTTTTTGACCGGCGGCATGCAGGCGATGTCTTATTGGCTGCTCGAAGCGTTTCCTGTGCTTTTGAAACTCTCCTGAGTAACAAAAATCAGCCATTTTTAACGCCTCTTGGGCTACGTTGTGCTTCTCGCCAATGGAATCTCTCGACATGACCAATCGAACTTGCCTCGCCGTCATCCTTGCTGCGGGCGAGGGCACACGCATGAAATCATCCATGACCAAGGTGCTGCACCCTGTGGGCGGCTTGCCAATGGTGGCTCATGCCGTGCGGGCGGCGGTCGCAGCGGGCGGATCCGATGTAGCTCTGGTCGTCGGGCGCGATGCCGACAAGGTCGAAGCCTCGGCTCGGCCGTTTGCCAATGATGTCTCGGTGCATATTCAGACAGAACGGCTGGGTACCGGTCATGCGGTCTTGGCGGCGCGGTCTGCCATTGTCAAAGGATACGACGATCTGCTGATCATGTTCGGCGATACGCCGCTGGTCGACAGCGACGCGCTGGCACTGGCGCGGCAAAAGCTGGCGGATGGTGCGGAAGTGGTTGTCATGGGTTTTCGCCCAATCGATCCGACCGGGTATGGAAGGCTTTTGGAGAATGACGGCGAGCTAGTCGCCATTCGTGAGCACAAGGATGCGAGCGAAAGTGAACGGGCGATCAATTTCTGCAATGGGGGGCTGATGGCCATCGCCGGTCTCGGCGCACTGTCCATGTTGGATGCGATTAGCAATAAGAACGCCAAGGGCGAATACTATCTGACGGATGTCGTGGAAATCGCCCGCGCGCGTGGAAAAAAAGTCGTCGCCATGGAAGTTGATGCCGCCTCGGTGCTGGGCGTAAATACTCGCGTCGAGCTTGCTGAGGTCGAAGCGCTGTTTCAAAGCAAAATGCGACGGGAAATGATGCTTTCCGGTGTCTCGATGATCGCTCCGGAAACTGTGTGGTTTTCCTGGGACACTGAGGTGGGCGCGGAAACGACAATTGAGCCGAATGTTGTGTTTGGTCCGGGCGTAAAGGTCGGGGCGAATGTCACTATTTATGCCTTTTGTCATTTGGAAGGCGCGAATGTTGCAGAGGGCGTTCAACTTGGTCCCTATGCGCGGCTAAGGCCGGGCGCTGACATGGGTCCGAAATCCAAAGCCGGAAATTTCGTTGAGATCAAGCAAGCCAAAATAGGCGAAGGCGCTAAGGTCAACCATTTGACGTATATTGGTGACGCCATTGTCGGCGCGGGTGCCAATATCGGAGCGGGGACGATTACGTGCAATTATGATGGCTATAATAAGCACCTGACAGAAATCGGCGCGGGTGCGTTCATAGGCTCCAACTCCGCTTTGGTCGCGCCAGTAAAAATCGGTGACAATGCGCTGATCGCGGCAGGCAGCGTCATCACGCAGAATGTGCCGGAAGACGCGATCGGATTTGCGCGGGCCCGGCAATCCAACAAGCCGGGGTTTGCCGCTTTGGTTCACGCCAAAAACAAGGCCATTAAGGATGCTAAGAAGAAGCGATGACGTCGCTAATTTAATGTCAGCGCTTCTTTGAGAGTGACGTAACGTTCTGACATGCAAAGTGATTTTGCTTGGAGAACGCGAGTTCTCTAAACGATGTAAAAAATCGGACAAGATGGCGGGAGTAGACTCGCCTCCGTCCGTGGATAGATAAGGGGATACATATGTGCGGTATTGTGGGCATTGTCGGTCGCGAACCGGTTGGACCCTTGCTGGTTGATGCGCTGAAACGGCTTGAATATCGCGGCTATGATTCATCCGGCATCGCGACACTCGAGAACGGCGTTTTGACGCGTCGCCGCGCCGAGGGAAAGCTCGCCAACCTTGACAAGCGTCTGCGGGCTGAGCCGCTCGACGGTCTTATCGGTATCGGCCACACCCGCTGGGCAACGCACGGTGCGCCGACGGAGCGCAACGCCCATCCGCACGCGACAAAGAAACTCGCCATCGTTCACAATGGCATTATCGAAAATTTTTCCGAACTTCGGCAGGATCTCGAAAAAGATGGCTATGTCTTTGATTCTGATACAGATACTGAGGTCATTGCACAGTATGTGACGCGTGAACTGGATCGCGGTTTGACGCCGAAAGAGGCCGTGAAAGTTTCGCTCAAACATCTCACAGGCGCCTTTGCATTGGCGTTTTTGTTCAATGGCGAGGACGATCTGTTGATCGCCGCCCGCCGTGGCTCGCCCTTGGCCATCGGCTATGGTGACGGCGAAATGTATCTCGGCTCCGATGCCATCGCACTTGCTCCCTTCACCGATATGATTTCCTATCTCGAGGAAGGTGACTGGGCGGTCCTGACGCGTGAAAGCGTTGAGATTTTCGACGAAAATGACAAACCTGTCACGCGCGAAAGGAAGAAGTCCAACGCCACCTCATTTTTGATCGACAAGGGCAATCACCGGCATTTCATGGAGAAAGAGATTCATGAGCAGCCGGAAGTGATTTCGCAGACCATGTCGCACTACATTGATTTTGCTCATGGTTCTGCCAAGAACCTCGAAGGCAGCATTGATTTTGGCAAGATCGACCGCCTAGCAATCTCCGCCTGCGGCACCGCCTATTATGCGGGTCTGGTGGCAAAATATTGGTTCGAGCGTTTGGCGCGTTTGCCGGTGGACATCGATGTCGCTTCCGAGTTTCGCTACCGCGAAATGCCGCTTTCGGGCAACGACGCCGCACTCTTTGTGTCGCAATCGGGTGAGACTGCCGACACGCTGGCGTCACTCCGGTACTGCAAAGCGCAAGGCATGCAGATCGGCGCGATTGTGAATGTACGGGAATCGACCATCGCCCGTGAATCAAACGTAACGTTTCCAACACTAGCGGGGCCGGAAATCGGCGTTGCCTCGACGAAAGCATTTACCTGCCAACTGTCGGTTCTGGCGAGCCTTGCTATTCATGCGGCCCGTCAGCGCGGCAAGATTTCGACCGATGTTGAAAAAGCGCTGGTGCGCAATCTCGCTGAAGCGCCGCGCTACGCGAGTTTGGCATTGAAACTGGATGCGGAAATCCAAAAAGTGGCGCGCAGTATCTATCAAGCCAAACATGCGCTCTATTTGGGGCGCGATGTGAATTTTCCACTGGCGATGGAAGGGGCGCTGAAGCTAAAGGAAATTTCTTATATTCACGCTGAGGGCTATGCTGCCGGCGAGTTAAAACATGGGCCTATTGCCTTGATTGACGAAGACATGCCGGTCATCGTTATTGCACCTCACGACCGGATTTTTGAGAAAACCGTATCGAATATGCAGGAAGTTGCGGCCCGCGGCGGCAAAATTATCCTGATTACAGATAAAAAAGGCGCATCAGTCTCAACGATGAAAACCATGCACACGATCATCATGCCTGATGTGCCCGAAATAATCGCGCCGATTATCTACGCCATCCCGATCCAGCTTTTAGCCTATCACACAGCAGTTCTCGTCGGAACAGATGTTGACCAGCCACGCAATTTGGCAAAATCAGTGACAGTTGAATAAAGCCGAATTGAATATCAAATAAGCGAGGGCTGCTGTAATGAGCGCGACCATAGACTTATGATCGGGGTTATCGATGACGCGCTTGCGTAATTATTTTCTGACGGGGCTGATTATCTGCGCGCCCTTGGCGATTACTGCCTATCTGGTCCGCTCGATGATTGGATGGGTGGACGGTTGGGTGAAGCCATATTTGCCGACTGTCTATAACCCCGACACCTATCTGCCTTTTGATGTCCCGGGCTTTGGTCTGATTGTCGCAGTGTTTTTCATCACGATGGTCGGCTTTCTGACCGCCAATTTCGTTGGGCGTTCGATTGTCAAATTTGGTGAAAACCTTCTTCATCGCACCCCTCTCATCAGGGGCGTTTACAAAGCGCTGAAACAGATCTTTGAAACGGTGCTGTCCAATAAGGAGAGCATGTTTACACGCGTTGGCCTGCTCGAATATCCGCGCAAGGACCTCTGGTCGATTGTCTTTATCGCCAGCGATACAAAGTCTGAGGTCTCGACGTTGCTCAGCGAGAAATACGAAACGGTCGCCGTTTTCATGCCCTGCACGCCCAATCCGACTACTGGCTACCTCGTCTATGTGCCAGTTGCTCAAATCATTCCGTTGTCCATGTCCGTCGAAGATGCGGCCAAGTTGGTGATTTCTGCAGGGATGGTCGCACCGGAATATCATAAAGAAACCAAGGCCTTGCTTGACGCAACCAAGGTTGAATTTGCGCATCTTGCCGCTGTTCAGCCCGCTCTTAAAAGTCGCACGGCTTCGTCGCGCTCAAAGAAATAGAGCAAATTGCGCAGCGCCTTACCGCGCTCGCTTGAAAGTTCTGGGTCGGTCTCCACCACATAGCGCGCATCCATCCGGGCGATTTCCAAGAGGTCACTATGCGCGGAAAGGTCAGCCATTCGAAAGGCGGGCATGCCGGATTGACGTGTGCCGAGCAATTCGCCTTCACCCCTTAGTTTCAAATCTTCCTCCGCGATGCGGAATCCGTCTTCAGTGTCGCGCATAATGGCAAGCCGCGCATGGGCAACTTCGCCGAGCGGACCCTTGTAGAGCAAGACGCATGTGGACGGTTGGTCGCCACGCCCGACACGGCCACGTAGCTGATGCAATTGGGCAAGGCCAAAGCGCTCGGCATGTTCAATGACCATAATCGTCGCATCCGGCACATCGACTCCGACTTCGATGACGGTCGTCGCGACAAGGACTTTGGATGTGCCATCGCGAAATCCATTGAGTGCCTTGTCTTTCTCCGCTGTGGTCATACGTCCATGTACCAGTTCGACATTGCTACCGAATAACTTTTGCAGCGAAGCGAAACGCTCAACTGCCGCCGTGGCATCAACTTCCTCGGTTTCCTCGACGAGCGGGCATATCCAATACGCTTTTCCGCCTTCTTCAACGGCGTGAGCGATACGTTCGACAATCTCGCCGATACGCTCATTCGGGATGGTGACTGTCTTGATCGGTTTGCGACCAGCGGGCTTTTCCGTGAGCTTTGACACATCCATCTCGCCGAATGCCGTCAGGACCAGCGTGCGGGGAATGGGCGTTGCGGTCATGACCAACAAATGCGGCGACTGGCCTTTGGCAGCCAGTTGCAAACGCTGATGGACGCCAAAACGGTGTTGTTCATCGATGACAATAAAGACGAGGTTTTTGTAAATCACCGCCTCTTGAAACACCGCATGCGTGCCAATCAGAATGTCAATCTGTCCATTGGCGAGCCGCTCAAAAATACGGTCGCGCTCGCGGCCTTTTTCATTGCCGGTCAAGATCGCCACGCTGAGGCCTGCACTTTCGGCGAGCGGGCGTATCGTCGCCAAATGCTGGCGCGCCAAAACCTCGGTGGGCGCCATGATGACAGATTGCCCGCCCGCTTCCGCGGCTTGAGCCATCGCGAGGAGCGCGACGATGGTTTTACCCGAGCCGACATCGCCTTGAAGCAACCGCAGCATCCGGTCTGACTTTTCTAAATCAGCAGATATTTCCGAGAGCGCGGTCTTTTGCGATCCGGTTAACTCATAGGGGATGACGTGATTGAGTTTTTGACGGATATTCCCGTTTCCAATCAGAGCCTTACCTGCGACTTTCCGCATCCGCGAGCGCACCAATGCCAGCGACAATTGCCCGGCCAGTAACTCGTCATAAGCGAGCCTACGCCTTGTTGCCGATTGCGGATCGATGTCGATGGGATCAAGAGGTTGATGCGCGGTTTGAAGGCTTGCGTTGAAATCACGAAAGCTGTTCTTTTTCAGAAGCGCTGCATCGATCCATTCCGGCAGAACCGGTAGTCTAAGAAGCGCGTGGGTGACCGCCTTGCGAATGGTCTTGGGCGACAAGCCTTCCGTCATCGCGTAGACCGGCTCGATCAAGGGCAGGGCGTCTATGTCGCTCTCGGACGTGATGTAATCCGGATGCACCATGGTCGGGCGGCCGTTGAACCATTC
>JANOYJ010000232.1:0-4100 GCA_031428815.1 Phyllobacterium sp. | reverse complement strand
TTTAATTGGAAGTCACATTCATAACTCCCGTGCCCACCGGTGGTTGGAAGGAACATATCGACGCGGGTTGGGCGTCATGCGCTATTACAGAAAATGGCTTTGTTCCAATCGTTTCGCAGCAAGGTTTCGCAGCGCCGCTCTCGGTTACCGAAGCCATAAATGTTTTGCGCGATGCGAAGGACGATTCTGACAGTGAATACGGGCCGGACGACCTTTCGATTACTGATGCGGCCAAGTTCGGATCAAAGGCGGTTACTCCGATCGGACGGAATCACCGATGCCTACCTTTTGGGAATGGTCGTTCAAAAGCGAAGTTGCTTGGTAACTTTTGATCGGGCAGCTCCAATCTCGTCTGTCATCGGCGCGAGCGACGACCACCTCTTTGTCGTGCCCTGATTACCACCACTTACCCGGCGTAAACCTTCCCGCAGCCTTCTCAATTACATGCGCTGTCTGAAACAGCGTTTCCTCATCAAACGGCTTGCCTATCAGTTGCAGTCCAAGCGGCAAACCATTCGCCGCGCGACCGGCGGGGACAGCGATGCCGGGAAGGCCGGCCATGTTCACCGTAACCGTGAAAATATCATTGAGATACATCTGCACCGGGTCATTGTTCAAAGTCTCATCGCCAATGCCAAAAGCGGCGGACGGTGTGGCAGGCGTCAGGATCGCGTCGACGCCTTCGGCAAAAACCACATCAAAATCGCGCTTGATAAGTGTGCGGACTTTCTGTGCTTTGGTGTAATAGGCATCGTAATAACCGGCTGACAGCACATAGGTGCCGATCATAATGCGGCGTTTCACTTCGCGGCCAAAACCTTCGGCGCGGGTAAGTTCGTACATGTCGGTGATGTCGCGTCCGGGAACACGCAGGCCATAACGAACACCGTCGTATCGCGCGAGGTTGGAGGATGCTTCGGCGGGGGCGACGATATAGTAGGCAGGAAGTGCATATTTTGTATGCGGTAAGGAGATGTCCACGATTGTCGCACCGGCATCGCGCAGCCAAGCTGTGCCCTGTTGCCACAGCGCCTCGATTTCGCCCGGCATACCGTTAACGCGATATTCCTTCGGGATACCGATCTTGATGCCCTTCAACGACTTGCCCAAAGCCGCTTCGTAATCCGGTACCGCCATATCGATGGAGGTCGTGTCCTTCGCATCAACCGAGGCCATGCTTTTCAGCATAATTGCCGCATCACGCACGTCGCGAGCAATCGGGCCTGCTTGGTCGAGTGACGAAGCGAAGGCGACAATGCCCCAGCGCGAGCAGCGGCCATAGGTCGGCTTGATGCCGACAGTGCCGGTGAAAGCCGCGGGCTGGCGGATCGAGCCACCGGTATCGGTTGCCGTCGCTCCGGCGCACAGAAACGCAGCCACCGCCGCCGCCGACCCCCCGGAGGAGCCGCCGGGGACGATATTGGCGTTCGAGCCATCCGCCCGCCATGGATTGACGACAGGGCCATAATACGAGGATTCATTGGACGAGCCCATGGCGAACTCGTCCATGTTGAGCTTGCCCAATTGCACCGCACCATCGGCCCACAGATTGGCTGTGACCGTGGATTCATAGCGCGGCTTGAAACCATCCAACACATGCGAACAGGCCTGTGTATGATCGCCCTCGGTGGCGTAGAGGTCTTTGATACCGAGCGGGATGCCGAGCAAAGCGCCCTCACCGCCCTTGGCAATCTCGGCATCGGCGGCACCCGCCATTTTCCGCGCCTTGTCATGCGTCACGGACACATAGGCGTTGAGCTTGGGATTGGCCGCGTCGATTGCGGAGAGATAGGCCTCCGTCAGTTCAACTGAAGTGAACTCCTTGGCGCGCAGTTTAGCGCGGGCTTCGGCGATAGTGAAATGTGTGAGGTCAGTCATGTTTTCTCAAACCAAAAATTTGAAGGGAGCAAGCCGGTCTATTCGACGACCTTGGGCACGAGGAAAAAGTCTTCGTCGCTCGCGGGGGCATTGGCCACAATATCGGCAGCCTTGCCGCCGTCATTGACCACATCAACACGCTTTTTCATCGCGACCGGCACAACAGAGGTCAAAGGCTCAATGCCCGTCACATCCACCTCGTCCAATTGTGCGACAAAGCCCAAAATGCCGTTCAACTCGCCCAGCATGCGCAAAGCCTCGTCTTCGCTCACCGCGATACGGGAAAGTTTGGCAACGCGTTTGACGGTGGCAAGGTCTACGGACATGCGAGGGTGGCTCCGGCGGATTTCGAAGGATTTCGTATAGGGGGGCGAAGGAAAGAGCGCAACCGTGTCGGATCGTAAGGCCAACGGAACTTAGCGAAAATCAGGCTGCGATATACTCGACACTGCTGGAGGGTTGCGGAATGGCCTCGCCGTCTTCGAGCATGCCCTCAACGTGCATCTTGATAGCCTCGCGCATATGCTCTCGCACCTCAAGTTCCGTTTCACCTGTTGCCACGCAACCGGGCAGATCGGGCACATAGGCCGAGTAGTTGCGGTTGGCTTTTTCTATGACAACGGCATATCGCATCATTAGATTTTCAATCCAGCTTGCTTAAGCACTGAGTTCAACGTTCCAGGAGCCATTTCATCGGAGGCCTTTCCGGCGACAGTGACACGGCCCAGCTTTTTCCCATGCTTATAATGACTGCCCTTTGACGCAACAAGATACCAACCGTCCTGTTCGATCAGCCGGATCACTTCTCGTGTTTTCATCGTTGGGGCCATCGTATTCGATCCTTATCGGAGAATGTCAGATGCACAAATACGACGGCCCTCACGCTTCAAAAATGTCACTGTGTCAGACCTTCACCCGTTCTGATTTTGCATCATAAAGCGCCTCCAGCGACACCTTGGCCGGATATAGCTTGCAGGCGATTTCGAGTTGGTATTCGCCGTTCAGCACATAGTCGGCGGTCACGCCCTCTGACTTGTTGCGCACATAGCCGATGCCGATGTTTGTGCCGAGTGTGTAACCGTAGCCGCCGGAGGCGAGCCAACCGGCTTGCTTGCCATTGCGGAAAATTGTCTCGCGGCCGAGTAGAACAATACTTGGATCGTCAACCGTGAAACAGGCGAGGAGTTTTGGCAACTTGCCCGCCTTTTGCACCAAGAGCGCATCGCGCCCCAGAAACAGCTTTTCACTTTTGAACTTCACCGCCCAGCCAAGCCCTGCTTCCAAAGGCGAATGGTCGGGCGAAATGTCGGAACCCCAGGCGCGGTACAATTTTTCCAAACGCAGCGATTCAATGGCGCGGTAGCCGGCGTTGATAATGTCATGCGCCCTGCCCGCCGCCATCAGCGCGTCGTAGACCGCACCCATGCTTTCGACCGGAATGTGCAGCTCATAGCCGAGTTCGCCGACATAGGTGATGCGCAAGGCGCGCACCATAGCGCCGGCAATCGCAATCTCTCTCATACGGGCAAAGGGCAAAGCCGTGTGCGATACATCGTGATAAGTGACCGCTTGCAGCACTTCCCGCGCCTTCGGTCCCATGAGTGACAACACGCCGTAAGCCGAGGTGACATCCGACAGCCGCGCATCAAGACCGTCTGGAATATTTGACGAAATCCAGTGGAAATCATGGGTTGCAAAGCCGGTGCCAGTGACGATGTAGTAGGCGTCATCAGCAATCCGCGTGACGGTCAAATCGCATTCGATACCGCCGCGCTGGTTGAGCATTTGCGTATAGGTGACGCGGCCAATCGGGCCGGAAACATCATTGGCACAGATCCATGAGAGCGCTTTTTCGGCGTATTTTCCGGTCAACATGAACTTGGCAAACGAAGTTTGATCGAAAACACCGACGCGTTCGCGGATCGCCTTGTGTTCGCGGCCCACCGCATTGAACCAGTTTTGGCGGCCATAGGTATAGATGTCGTGATCGGCCTCACCGGCACCGGCAAACCAATTCGGGCGTTCCCAACCGAGTTTAGAGCCAAACACCGCACCTTGAGCTTTCAGACGCTCATAAAGTGGTGAGGTCCGCACAGGCCGCGCCGAGACGAATTCTTCATGGGGCCACGCCATGGTGTAATGATGCGCATAGGCCTCTTGCGTTCTCTCGCGAACCCAATTCGTATCGCGATGCACCGAACCGAAACGTCTAATATCGACTG
>JANOYJ010000231.1:0-3710 GCA_031428815.1 Phyllobacterium sp. | reverse complement strand
TGAGATATGCGGCCACCAGCGAATGAAACATGTAGGGCTCGCCTGCAACCATGGCGTCCTGATAGGTGCCGAAATCCGGCAGAGCCTCTTTTATGAAGTGCCGCGCTTCGAGCAACGCTTGCTCACGGGTGACGGCGAAATGGAACGGCAGAAGGTCGCCGAAATGATGACCAAACCGCGCCGCCACGAGATCCAGAACGTCGTTGGTGATCGCGTCTTTGCGGTGGCTGATGCGCTTGGGAATGGTGAGACCCTTGGCGGGCGGCTTGCGGTTTTCCGCGTCATAGTTCCACTCTCCGCCCTCAGGTTTACCGTCCGGCCGCATCAAGATTTTGAACCCTTTGCGCATCTCGCGATAGAAGTATTCCATGCGCAGCTGTTTGCGCCCTTCCGCCCAGGCGTTGAACTCACCGAGGGAAGCCATGAAGCGGTCATCCTCGCGCACTTCAAGGTTAACGTTGAACAGGTCGCGCCAATTCTCCATGCGCTGTTTCAAGCGCCATTCGCCGGGCTCAGTGGCGATGATGCGGCCTGCGCGGGTCGCTTGAAGCGCGCGCGCGATCTCGCCCTCGATGGTCTGCGTGTTAGCCGCATCGTCCAGTTTAACATAACGGACATTAAGCCCCCGCCCGCGCAACTCTTCGGCAAAGTGGCGCATCGCGGAGAACAGGAAGGCAAGTTTCTTTGGGTGATGCTTGACATACGTCGCCTCCTCCATGACCTCGCAAAGGAGCACCGTATCGGCCGAGTCCAACCCGCTGAGCGCGGAGAGGGACTGCGATAATTGATCGCAGAATATGAAGCGCAGCGCGGCCATTCAGAGCTCCAGTTCCATCTGACGTGACGGAGGTTTCCTGCGCGAACGCGGTTTGGCGCGGCTGCCAAGTTTTTGCGCCACGCCTATGGCGGTATCGCGGAAGGCGTCGGATTTCCAGCGCTTGGATATTTCCGAGCGGGCATGTTTCATGGCTGTATCGTGATCGACGATTGGCAGAGGGTAATCCGCAGGCGGCTCGCTCATGTGCCAAGGCTCGTGGATCCATTGCGATGACACATGCGCCAACTCCGGCACATAGCGGCGGATAAACTTGCCCTCCGGGTCATGGTCGTGTGACTGTTTGATCGGCGCATACATGCGGATGGCATTGATGCCTGTGACGCCGGACTGCATCTGGAACTGCGAATAATGGATACCCGGCTCATAGTCGGTGAACAGCTGCGCCATGAAAGGCGCGGTCACCCGCCAGTCGAGCCACAAATGGTAGCTGGCGAAGGAAACCAACATGGCGCGCATGCGGAAATTGATCCAGCCGTTCTCATGCAGCGAGCGCATTGAGGCGTCGACCAGCGGATAACCGGTGAGACCTTGTTTCCATGCGTCAAAGAACGCCTCATTATGATGCGGCTCGCGCATGCCTTCGAAGGCCGGATGCATGCAGTGCGTCTCGATTTCCGGCTGCTGTTCCAGCTTCTGCACAAAATGGCAGCGCCAAGCGAGCCGCGACAGGAAGGCCGAAAGATTGCGGCGATGGCTGGCGGCATCGGTGTCGTGGATACCCGCAAGGCACGACACCTTTCCCATCACGGCCTTTTCGATCTCTTTGACCGACAGTGTGCCATAGGCAATGTGCGCTGACAGACGCGAGCAGTGGCGGGCGGAAATTCCGGGTTTGGAAATTGTCTGCATATATTTGCGGCTGCGATCGTTGATAAATGAGGTCAACACGTTGAGTCCCCCAACACGGCCGCCTTGCTGGACGCTGCCAATGTTCAGTGCGCCAAACATCGGGTGATCTTTTTGCGGGATCTCTCCTGGGATAAGACCCGGCGAAGGAATCAATTGGACCGGCGCGGCGATCAGTGGCGCGGTCATGCGGGTATCCCGCAGCATTGACCAAGCGTCTCGGGTTTTCAGACCCCGGACCACGCCATGCGACGGATATTCCTGCCATTCAACATTATGCACCCGGCACCATTCGGCGACTTCCAGATCGCGCTTAAATGTCCAAGCGTTGCCGGTCTCCTCGTGTGAATGCAGGTCAAAGGCTCCAAAGCGCTGACGCAAATCCTCGAGTACGCTGACCGCCTCGCCGGTGCGAATGGTCAAGTCTGCACCGACTCGCGCAAGTTCCCCATGCAGCCCGGTCAGACAATTATGGATGAAATGCCAATGGCGTCGCGAAACGTCCGGGAGTTGCCAATAGTCCGGCTCGACGATGTACAGCGGCAGCAATGGTCGTCCAGAGCGAACCGCGGCATCGAGCGGCGCGTGGTCGGCGAGGCGCAAGTCGCGCTTGAACCAGACGATTTGTAGCTTTGGTTTCATCCATGTTTTTACGCTGGATGGAGCTATTGGATTTCATGATTCTTTTAGCAAGACGTTCGCGCATGCAATTTCAACACAGCTAATCTTGCCGAATTGCAAAAAAACGCAGGTTAGTGCAATTCTTATCGAAATATGAGTGGAAGGCCGCGATGAATACAGAGCAAAGTTCCAATCCGACATTTGGGGAGTTGTTCACCCCAAAGATCGTGACGGTGATGGGCGAGGGCTACGGCGCTAAGGAATTGCGAGCGGATTTCATCGCCGGGCTGACCGTCGCCATCGTGGCGCTGCCTTTGTCCATGGCGATTGCCATTGCCTCCGGTGTCGGGCCGGAGCGTGGACTTTATACAGCGATTGTCGGTGGGTTTCTGGTCTCGCTTCTGGGCGGCAGCCGGTTTCAGGTTGGCGGACCCGCGGGTGCGTTTATCGTGCTGGTGGCCGCGACGGTGGTGCAACACGGTGTTGAAGGGATGCTACTGGCAACGTTTTTGTCAGGGCTGATGTTGCTTGCGATCGGCTATTTACGGCTCGGGACCTATATCAAGTTTATTCCCTATCCTGTGACCGTCGGATTCACGGCGGGCATTGCCGTGATCATTTTTTCGAGCCAGATCAAGGATTTTCTCGGGCTGGTGCCCGGCGTTGCGGAACCAGGGCCATTGATAGAGAAACTACCGGTACTCTATGCCGCGCTGCCGAGCTTTACCGGTGGGGCAATTGTCATCGGTGCGTTGACCGTGGCGGTGATCGCGCTAGTGGATCGGTATATGCCTAAGGTACCTGGTATGCTGGTGGCGGTTTTGGCCGCGACTTTTCTGGCCTATGTGCTGCTCCTTAATGTGGAAACCATCGGGTCGAAATTCGGTGAAATACCGCGTTCGTTGCCCATCCCTGCCCTGCCGGTTTTTTCGCTTGGCAAGATTGTGGCGGTGCTCCCGAATGCGCTTAGTTTTACGTTGTTGGGGGCGATTGAATCTCTCCTGTCGGCGGTGGTCGCAGACGGGATGAGCGGACGGCGGCACCGGTCGAACTGCGAACTGGTAGCGCAGGGTTATGCCAACATCGCCTCGTCGCTTTTTGGCGGGCTACCGGTGACCGGCACGATTGCAAGGACCGCGACCAATGTGCGCTCCGGAGCCAAGGGGCCGGTCTCTGGCATGCTGCACGCGCTGTTTCTTTTGACGTTCATGATCGTTGCAGCGCCGCTCGCAAGCTATATCCCGCTTGCCGCGCTTGCGGGTATTCTCATATTCGTGTCGTGGAACATGGCGGAGAAGGCGGCGTTCGGACAGTTGGTGCGCTCATCACGCGAGGATGCGCTGATTGTGTTGGCGACGTTTCTCCTCACGATCTTCGTTGATTTGGCGACGGGCATTCTGGTCGG
>JANOYJ010000230.1:0-4999 GCA_031428815.1 Phyllobacterium sp. | reverse complement strand
GGTTCAGCGCGATAATCCCGCCAAAGGCCGATGTTGGATCACATGAAAGCGCATTGAGGTAGGCCTCGCTCAGGGTTTTTCCTTCCGCGACACCGCAGGGATTGGCGTGTTTGATGATGGCGACGGCGGCGGAGCGGGCGGGGTCAAATTCCGCAACAAGCTCAAACGCCGCGTCGGTATCGTTGATGTTATTGTAAGACAGCCGCTTGCCCTGCAACTGCTTGGCAGTGGCGACTCCGGGCCGCTTTTCACCGGTTGCGTAAAAACCTGCGTCCTGATGCGGGTTTTCACCATAGCGCATTTTCTCCGCGAGTTTGCCGCCAATGGCGCGGAAATCCGGCACCGGCGTTTCAAGTGTGGCGGCGAACCAGTTGGAGATTAGGGCATCATAGGCCGCAGTTCGGGCGAAGGCTTTGGCGGCGAGTTCTTGTCGCAAGCGATAATGCGTCGCGCCCTTGTTTTCAGCGAGTGCTTCCGCGACCCGACCATAGTCAGCGGGATCAACAACCACCGTCACATAGGCATGGTTCTTCGCCGAGGCGCGGATCATGGCCGGACCGCCAATGTCGATATTCTCAACCGTGGTCGGATAATCCCCGCCTTGGGCTTGCACTTCCTCAAACGGGTATAGATTGATGACGGCGAGATCAATCTCGGCAATGCCATGCTCAATCATTGACGCCACATGATTGTCATCGCCGCGAACGGCGAGCAGGCCGCCATGCACACCCGGATGCAACGTCTTTACGCGACCATCCATGATCTCCGGGAAATTAGTGAGATCGCTGACATCGCGCACGGGAATCCCGGCATCAGCCATGGCTTTTCGTGTGCCACCGGTGGAGACAAGTTCAATGCCCATCGCCGCGAGCGTGCGGGCAAATTCTACGAGGCCGGTTTTGTCGGACACGGACAGAAGCGCGCGTTTGACTTTGGTCAAATCAGGGGCGGGAATTTTCTTGGAAACGACGGCCATTGGAAAACCTTGTAAGAGCATTTCCGCTTTGGTGGAAAATCATCAAAAGCAACAATGCGACCAATCAACTC
The DNA here is from genome assembly GCA_031428815.1 of Phyllobacterium sp. Taxonomy (GTDB): domain Bacteria; phylum Pseudomonadota; class Alphaproteobacteria; order Rhizobiales; family Rhizobiaceae; genus JANOYJ01. Next base: position 3,952 of record JANOYJ010000230.1, on the reverse strand, counting down.
TAGACGATGTTGGCGGGCGGTTAGCATCATTGTCTGCACTATTCCACCGTTCGCGAGTCTGGACATCAACTGCGCTGTGAAAAAGCGCCAAGCACGGTACGCGTAAAGCGCCATTGGACTTCACTGATGTCAGACGTCCGGAATTCCAGGCAGATCGCTTGAGTTTTCACAGGGCCGGTGACGCCGGCGAAAAAGATTGATTCTTGGAGTTTCGGTGCGATTTCATTGCAGGTAAATACCCAGGAATCATTGCCTTCCGCCATCAGCGTCAAATGACCTTCCGCGTTGATAATGGGTCGAACGTTTGGATGCAGATGGAAACGCATGACGATATTGTCTTTGGTATCGCGTTTCAGAGACTTGTTGGTCGTCGAAAGAAAGCGATCCGTGCCTTCCAACACCGAGCCTGAATTGGACAGAACCAGACTACGCTCGTGCAAGAGTTTGAACTCCGCCGCATATCCATCGTGGCGGGCGGTAAATCCTTGCCAGCCCTCTCCATCCTTACGCTCAACGCTGACCTTTTTCGGCCCACCGACCATGGCCGTGCCAAGCATTCGCGTCATCGAAGGTGAGAGTGAAAAGCGGCAGGAGGATGTATCGTTGAGCGTTGCCGTCGAATGTGCGGCCGTTGCGCGGGCTAGCGCACGGAACTCGTCCGGCCCATTGCGATCCACACCGGCATTGACAATGTAACGTTGGCGACCCGAGGACATTTCAAACGACAGGCACCCTGCATTCGCTTCGCGCGACGCGGTTACCGGCGGCGATTTTCCGGTGTCCGCAATGACTGTGACGCCTCCAAGTGCCAAACGCTGATAGCCGGAATGAGGAGCCGAAAGCAGCGGCGTTCCGGCGCTTTCATCATGGCGGAGCACAGCGACCAATCTCGCCGAGCGGGTGAGGCCAACACCATTGAACAAGGCAAGTGCGCCATCTTGATGGCGAAAAAATCGAAGTGCCGGAAGCATCCGCTCGATCGCCGCGACAAGCGCCTGCGGCGGCGATGATGATTGAATGGCGTAGGTTTGGCGCAGTGGAAGAAGGTCAGCGAGCAGTTCCAAGATTACCAGCGGATTGCGCGAGATATGCCCGCCGTCCGGCAGAATCTGTTCTGCCAAGTCCTGCTCAAGATTGCGCGTTGCAGCGCGGCGCTTAACCGGGGACACGGGCAAAGCCAAAGCTGAAAACGCCAGCGCGATACGGGCGGTCAGACGCGGCTCGCTGGCGTCCATTTCCGGGGCAAGGCGTCGTAAGTAGCGGATCTGAAGCGAAAGGGATTTGAGAAAGGTGCGGTAAAACGAAAGGTCCGAGCCTTTCAGGATTACGTTGGAATGCTGCAGCCATGCGATGATGCGCTGCGCGACAATCTCCGGCTCCCAACTCATCCCCGTCACAGTGCGCCCGTCGCTGATAATCCAATCATTGACCAGCGAGCGGGCATGGGCAGCGGCGATGTCAGTGTCGGCCTCACGCATATGCCGCAGCCATTGAAAATTGTGCAGGGCCTTGGCCCAAGCAATATTGGGTGCATCGACAGTGAAGGGTGATTGCCCGTGTGTCTCGATGGCAGTACCCGCGAGGTAATAACGTCCAGCGTAAAACTCTTGGGCGATATGCGGGTCCGCACTGCGCAAATCTGGCGGTGCGATCAATATGCGATCGGGTGCGCGGCCGGCAAAACGCCATTTGGCGATGGGGCCGGAGCGCATACGTCTTCGAAACCGGCGCCAGACTTCACTTGCGACCAAACCCCAAAGCCGTGGCTGATCAGCCAAACCGCCTGTCAAAAGCACTCTCCATATTCATCGAAACCCGCTGCCCCGCCCGAATCATAGCGCACCAAGTGTCACCCACAAAGGGATAAGCGTCGGATTGCTCCAGTTTGAAACAATTAATTCAAACGTTTAAACCGTGCGGCAAAAAACCCGTCCATGCCGGAGATCTCCGGGCGGCCCAAATCGAGATCGGCAGGTGTCGTGCGCAGATAGCCGTTTTTGCTGATAAGTTGCGTCATTCCGCGCAGTTCTTCGGGCAAGATTGGCGATAGAGCCACATTGTTTTGATCGGTCAAGAACTGCGTAACCAAATCCTCGCCTTCCTGAACATCCAGCGAACAATTGGAAAAAACCACGATACCGCCGGGTTTGACCATGGAAACACAATGCTTGAGTAATTTAAGCTGGAGCTCGGCAAGTTTGGTGATGTCATCGGGTGTCTTGGCCCAAAGCACGTCTGGATGACGACGCACAGTGCCGGTTGACGAACACGGCGCATCCAAGAGCACGTCGTCAAAAAGTTCCGCTGGCCTGAAGTCGAGGAGATTGAACACCGCCGTTTCGGCCTTCATATCTAATCTTGCCAAATTGCCGTTCAGCCGTTTTAAGCGCGAAGCGGACATGTCTACGGCAGTCACAATTGCGCCAGCATGCACCATTGACGCCGTTTTGCCGCCGGGTGCAGCACAAAGATCGGCGACACGCTTGCCCTTTATGTCGCCCATCAGACGGACGGGAAGGTTGGCAGCAACATCTTGAACCCACCATTCTCCTTCAGCAAAACCGGAAAGCTCTGTGACTTTACCTTCAAAGCTTTCAAGGCGGACGGAGCCGTTGGGCAAAACTTGACCATTGAGCTTTTCCGCCCAACGCTTTGGATCAGACTTAACCGTTAAATCCAGCGGGGCGGGGATACGGTGCATGGCAAGAATGGCTTTGGCTTTGTCCCTGCCGTAGCTTTTCTCCAACCGTGAGACAAACCAGTCCGGCGCATCATTTGTCTTGGCGAGCATATCGGGCAGCGCCGTTTCCTTGGAGCGGATCAGCTTGCGCAGGACAGCGTTCACCAGCGAGGCGAAGCGATTGCTGCGCGGATCGGCTTTGGCGCTTTCGACGGCAAGATCGACGGCGGAATGATCGGGAATGTCGAGAAACAGAATCTGTGCGGCGGCAACATGCAGGATGTTGACGAGCGCGGTGGCGTTCTTTGGCAAGGGCCGGTCGAACAGTCCGGCGAGCAGCTTCTCAATTGTGACGCGATGGCGCAAGGCCGAGGAGAGGATGGCACGGACCAGCGCCCGGTCTCTTGGCTCCAGAGCGCGGAATTGCGGATGGCCATGGTCATCATCGGTCAGACCATCAAGTGACGTGTGGGTTTCAATGACCGCTGCGAGCAGTCCCTGGGCAGTGCGGCGCGCTTCGAGGCCTGGCCGTTTCGATACTGATGCTTGTTGATGCGATACCGCGCCCGATGCGTCGCTCACGCCCACGGGCCTTTTTTCGGCGTGGCATTGCGACCCCATGGTCCGGGAGCGCGTGGAGTTGGAACCGGCTGAGGCGGTGGGGCTACTGGCTCAGTTTCTCTCACTGGTTCGGCCTCCGGTTTGGGCTCTTGATTGTGTGCGGTAAATTCGGGGGCCATTTCTTCAAGTGCCGCCACGCGGTTTTCCGTAGCTGGGTGTGTGGAGAATAGACTGTCCGCACCCAAGCCAAACAGCGGATTGATGATGAACATATGCGCGGTCGCCGGAAAACGCTCGGCGCGATAGTTCGGAATTTGCTTGGCTGCCGCCGCGATCTTTTTCAGCGCTGAGGCAAGCCAAAGAGGATTGCCGGTAATCTCGGCGCCTCTTCTATCGGCAGAATATTCGCGCGTACGCGAGACGGCCATTTGCACAATCATGGCGGCCAGCGGCGCGACGATCATCGCGAACAAGGTGCCAAACCCTCCCAAAGGTGAATTGCGGTCACGATTTCCGCCGAAGAAAAACGCGAAATTGCCGAGCATAGAGATCGCACCGGCAAGTGTCGCCGTGATGGTCATGGTGAGTGTGTCGCGGCTTTGAATATGGGCAAGTTCATGCGCCATAACACCGGCGACCTCATCTTTGGTCAGTGTTTCCAACAGACCTGTCGAGGCGGCGACTGCGGCATTTTCCGGATTGCGCCCTGTG
>JANOYJ010000229.1:0-4482 GCA_031428815.1 Phyllobacterium sp. | reverse complement strand
CATGATCTGATGGCGGGCGTTATCAGCGAATATTTGCAGCGCCTCGAAAACTCCTTTGCCTGCTGGCAAAACCGGTTGGCTTTTGCCGCGACATTCAAGGTATCGCGGGCCGAAAGCGGGTTTCCGGTTTTTCAGAATGTGCTGGAATTGGAGAACGACCGCAACGGTGCCAAAGACCGGCTCGCCGCCTTGCCGGATGCTGCGCATATGCGCGACGATATGGCGGACTTCATCCTGCGCCACAAGGAATTCCCGGCTGTCCTGCAAAAAAGTATGGCGGAACGGGTCTATCTCGAACAGGTGCAGAAGGGCGAATTGTTCTCGCCTTACATCTTGCCAAGAACAATCAAGGTTTCCGTGAACCCCAAGACCATGCGTCCGTTTTATGTGGTGCACTGGGCGACGTTTGATGGCTCTGCGAACCTACCGCTTGTCTATTCGGCAACGATTGAGGATTCATCGGAGGATCTGGTTCAGACGCTTGTGACCAAAGACGGCAAGCTCGACAACAGCATCCCGATCCCTCTGCCGGTTGACGGCCTGCTCAATCCGAAACTGGCGCGGCAGTTTGATGATTTCTGTGAGAAAAACTCAGTTTATACGCTGTCGCCGGTAACGATTGCGACCAATATGGACAAGGATTTTGACGAGCTGCACCCTAAGCAATTGCGCCGCATCGTGCTTGGTCCGTTCTATACGGCGGGCGTGACGGAGCAGAATGACACGGTCAATGAAATACTCTCGAAGGTACGCAAGCCCGAGAATGCCTGGCTTTTGACCTGGACCATCCAAGATGTGTTCTCTAAATCTGAGCAACCGGCCAAAAAAGGCCTGTGGTCTTCACAGCCAGCGCGGGAAGAATTTCATATCGAGACGGATGATTTGGAAGCGGCGCGGCAGGGTGTTTCGTCTTATGAGAAGCACGCGCTGATCCCGCATGAAGCCTATCAGGCGCTCTATGCGAGCGGTGAGACCAAGCGCATGTTTGACGGGTTCAAGACACACATCATTTCAAACGGCCAAGTTATCAGCGACGTTTAACCGGAGTACTGACATGGACGCGGGCCTTACGACGATTAGTGAAAAAGATATCGCCAAGCATATTGCGACGGCGCAATCCTTTGTCACGCGCATGGTGGTGATGGAATCCTCGGACGGGAAATCCGGGACTGAGATTGCCGGTACGGGGCGTCGGTTCGTCTCGACGGTCTCCACCGGTGCTTTGCGCAAGACGCGCGAGGTTGAGCTTCTTAAGTCCATCCAGAAGGTGCGGCCCGACGATGCGATGTTGTCCATCGGCCAGCACACGCTGCTGTACCGGACGCGACGCGGCATTGCGGTGGCATTGGCGGTGTCGGACACATTCGCCAAGCAAAGCGGCTTGGATGCTATGACGACCCGAAATGCGTCCTCGCCGCTGGAAAGCAGCGACGCGGCGCGGTTTCGGGACCTCTTGTCGGCCGCCGCTTACGTTTCCGTCTTTTCGCTCGCCGCCTATCTATCGCAATTGATTGATGCCGATGGCGATGTACCGAACGATATTGTTGAGCCGGACTTCAACTTTGATACCGCTCAAGACGCGTTGAAGTCGTTCGTTGCGGGTCTGGATGCAGCGATTTCTTCAGCGCCGGACGAGGCCGCGATGCTGGCGAGGGCGAAAGCTTTGGCGCGGGTGGCGATTGACGGGTTGTTGCAACGCAAGTCGCGCTTTTCAGGTCTTGGCGCATTTGAAAATACCCACCTGCGGCTAGAAGCGGACAACTTCAATCTCGACGGTTTTGACTCGCCTCCGGGCAAGAAGTCCAAAGCCTTGGTGATGACCTTCAAAAAGCCGGAAGAGGTCGTCGGCAATCACATTGCCAAGTATCAGGCGATGAAATTATCCAAGATGATTATGGCTTATGATTTTGACCGGCAGCTCAACCCATTTGTGGAATTGGGCGGCTATATTTTCACCTTCATCGGCGACGGCGCACCAGGAACGGGCAAGACGACGCTGATCCAGATGATTGCCGGTCTTATCAGCAATTATTGCCAGATCGCGGGTTATCCGTTTCATTATCAGAATTTCGGCGTCGATCAGATTTCGTCCTATCAGGGAAAATCCGGACAGAATTGCCGTGAATTCGTCGACGCGGTCATAAATCCGCGTGTCATCGCCTTCGGCACGATTGACGACATCGATCAGGTTGCGGCCAAGCGCTCGGATGACCGGGCGTCGGCCGGCCAGCATGAAATCACCGGTGTGTTGATGGATGCCTTTGCCGGAGCGCAGACCGTTGTGCGCGGTAATTCCACTTTTGGCATGTTTTCCAATTATCCGGAAAATGTCGATGACGCCCTACGCCAGCGCGCCGCCGCCCGCTGGTTGGTGGATGGGCCACAAACGGAAGCGGACTATATCGATATTTTTGTGCTCCTCGCGGGGAAGAACCACAAAATCCCGCTGGGCGACCATAAACTCTATGAAGCGCAGGTGATCCAGAAAGCGGTGGCCGAGGCCTATGAGGAGCATAACAAGCCGGAGGAGGAGGCGCTGCTTTCGGTATGGGAGCGGTTCCTGAAAGACAATGGCGAGCCGCAAACCTTGGCGGATGTCGGCGATTATCTGCACCGGATCAAGGAACGCGAACCCCGCTTTACCGGACGCGCGGTGAAGAACGTGACGGATGCCATCAAAATGCGGGCGATGGATGTGGAGCTTCCAGACGAGTGGTTCGAAAAGCCGGAAAGCTTTATGCACAGGAGCTATGATGACAAGAAGGCGATGGTGGAATCCTTGCGCAAACCGTTTTCAATGGACATGGTCGTGCAGGAAATCAACCGCTATGCCGATTCCGAATTCCGTTATTCCGACAAGTCCGACGATTCAGCCGTCCAGCGCATCGTCCGCGATCAGCGTTTGCGCGAGCGGGCGCTCAGCGAGATTGAGGAGATGAAGAAGAAGGGGGCTTGGCAGGCCTGATGGACCTTCTCTACGAAAACGAGCTGATTTACGGGCGTCTTCTTACCATTGAGGAGCCGCATCTGATCGAGCGGTATAACAAGGCGCTGGAGGCGTTTGGCGAGAGGCCGACCAAGCTGAAAAAGTTCGACGTGGATAAGACCGGGTTCTCGCCGCAAGTGGCGAAGGAATGCGGAAATTTTGATTATCTTGACCCCAATGGCGTGAACAGGCGCTTTATCATTTTGACGCCTGCGCAGGAAGATTTGCCGGTCGTTCATACGGCGTTTTCAAACACCGATGAACTCGTGCATGAATTTTTCGCGGGCAATATGCGCGCCATCAATGCGACGACGATTAAGGATGTGATCTTCGGTGAGATTGAAGACTCCGTTTCTGAAGTCGATGACATCGAAGACCTTTTGTCGATCAAACAGGTCGAATTCCGCGTCATGTCAGCCAATGATACGCTGGGTAAGGCAGCCGAACTGCGCGTCTTAGTCGATAAGCTCAAGGGCGATCCCGAGGCTTGGCGCGATAACACGCTGCTTGAGCGCATGGTGGTGCTTGCCAAGGAATGCGGCGATATTCGCGAAAATGTCTTGGTGCCGGATCAGATCGTGTTTCGCCACAACGCGTTTTGGACCAGCCATTTCGGCGGCATCTACGTTTTCATTGACGAAAAAATGACCACGGTGATTGCCAGCCCAGATTCGCCGGGGTTTAGGCGGTCACGGCCTTGGCAAGTGAGCTATCTGTCGATCAATGAGACGGAGAATATTTATAAGTTTCTGGCTTCAACCGGCCGTTTGGATTTACCGCGTGCGTCATGGGTGGAGACATCGGGGTTCCTTGAACATCGGGCTGAAATGGTGATCCGTGATCTGGTGCGTCGCGCGGAACCCAAGCAGGATATGGCAAAAATCGACGCGATCTGGTTGCAGACTTGGATGCACCGTAATTCCGCGATGATTACCAAGGACGGAAACTTTCCGTTTCTGAATGCCGCCAAACGCGAAATCGCGGAAACAGGGCGCATCAATCCGGGCGACGTTGACCCAGATCAACGTTTCCTGTTGCTCCGCGCCAAGCCGGATCACCCGGATAAATGGCTGGTCAACCGCCTGATTTCGGAATTTGTGCCGTCGGATTTCGTGTCGAAGTTTGTCTTCAACAAGCAAGGCTTTTATACCGATTACCAGACCTATGCGCCGCAATGGCAAGAGCATGTTGTGGACACGCTGAAAAGCACCTATCTCTCGGATAAGGCGGCTTTCCGCAAACGGCTTTATGATCTTTGACTAAAAGGACCTGATCCATGCTCGATCCAATTGTGAATTTCTTCAGCCGCATATTCTTCCTCATCGGGCGGGGTATCGGGTTGGTAATCGCTTGGATTTTATGGCCATTTTTGAAGATTGCGTCCTGGTATCGCTCGACGGCTTTTCTCTGGCAGGCAATTGTGGGTCTGGCGCTGCTCGCGCTCGTTGCGGGTTATGGCTGGTTTATCTACAACGCCGTGATACTACCGGGATATA
>JANOYJ010000228.1:0-5901 GCA_031428815.1 Phyllobacterium sp. | reverse complement strand
TATATATATATATTGCTTGCGATATTCGTCCAAAGTCGTCGCACCAACACAATGCAATTCACCGCGAGCCAACGCGGGCTTCAACAGATTTGACGCATCCATCGCGCCGTCGGCCTTACCAGCACCGACAAGCGTATGCATTTCATCGATAAACAGAATGACGCCGCCATCCGCTGCCTGAACTTCTTTCAAAACAGCCTTCAAGCGCTCTTCGAATTCACCGCGATATTTCGCCCCGGCAATCAATGCGCCCATATCGAGTGACATCAGGCTCTTGTCGCGAAGGGATTCGGGCACATCGCCATTGACGATTCTGAGCGCCAAGCCTTCGGCAATCGCCGTTTTACCGACGCCGGGTTCACCGATCAGTACAGGATTATTTTTCGTACGCCGTGACAGAACCTGCATCGTGCGGCGGATTTCATCATCACGCCCGATCACCGGATCAAGTTTGCCTTCACGCGCATCCTTGGTGAGATCGCGCGCATATTTTTTCAGCGCGTCATAACCTTGCTCCGCATTGGCAGAATCGGCCGTGCGACCCTTACGCACTTCGTTGATAACTTCGTTCAGCGCCTTGGCGGTCACACCCGCCTTGGTGAGAATGTCCGCTGTCTTGGCTGATTTTTCAATGGCAAGCGCCGTAAGCAACCGCTCAACCGTCACAAAACTATCGCCAGCCTTTTTTGCAACCTCCTCAGACGTCGCAAAAATCTTCGCCAAGGGCTGGCTCATATAGAGCTGTTCGCCGCCGCCGGAGACTTTCGGTAATTGCTTCAATGCGAGTTCAACAGCAAGCCGAACTCCACTGGAATCACCGCCCGCCCGCGAAATCAATGAATTCGCCAAGCCCTCTTCGTCATCGACGAGAACTTTCAGCAAATGTTCAGGCAGAAACTGCTGGTGATTTTGCGCTAGCGCATAAGTCTGTGCCGATTGGATAAAGCCCCGAACCCGCTCGGAATATTTCTCGATGTTCATATCTGGCCTCCTTTTGCCCGCAAGGCCCAAATTTGGCGCCAAACGGTGCGTGGGTGACGAGCCCCCTCTTAAGGCAGGCTCAATTGCTGAAATATGGGGGACGTAGAACCAATTCTCAAGGGTGCAGCGTTTCGAGAATTTCCTGCCATGAGGCTTTCAGCCAAAAGAAAACGGCGCGGAAATCGCGCGCCGTTTGAAAATTCACACAGATGCCTATTTATTCGTCTGCAGAAGCAGGCTCGACCACGCGTTCAGGCTGCACAATAAAGTCCGGCAACGATGATACTTCGCCACCTTCAGCCGCGACGTCATCATGGCGAGGAACACGAGGCCCGCGCGGACGACGTCGTGGATTTGTCACGCGCGGTTCGCGCACTTCCCCGGCATCGCCTTGACGAGGTTGACCATTCAATTCTTCGCCCATCGCAATCTCAGCAGGGATGCCTTCAATGACAGGCTGTGGCGCATTATCATCATACGGCTGTTGCTGCTGGTTTTCGGCCATTGGCTGCGGGTTGGACTGGAAACGGTTATCACCGTCGCCGCTGCTGCCGTCATCATCGCCCTCATTTTGCTGCGGAGCAAATTGCGGTGGATTGGCCGCATAGGCGGCTGCAATAATGCGGTTGTAATGCTCGGCATGCTGAAGATAGTTTTCAGCCATGACACGATCACCAGACGACTGGGCGTCACGCGCCAACGTCATGTATTTTTCAGCAATATGTTGAGCGGTGCCACGAACCTTCACGTCAGGCCCGTTGCTTTCATAGGAGCGCGTCAGCGGATTGGGGCCCTTGCGGTTATTGTTGTTACCACCGCCGCCGTTGTTATTTCCGCCGCCGTTACCACCGTTGCCGCCATTGCCGCTGCCATTGCCACGACCACGCATGCGCCGGTTTTGATTTTGTTGCTGCTGCCTCATCCGCTACTCAATTTTGGGTTAAGTTAAGTTCGTTGTTTAAGTTCTGACGCATTCGCCGCTATTTAAAAGCACAGCATTTTCGCCGCGCTAGCCGCCGTCTTACCGGGTTAAATTCGATCCATCATTTTGTGGACATATGTCAAAAGAGCGTGGCTTACCGGCACATTCCCCACCATATCAAATCAGAAACGCGATTCGAAAGGTAGCCCGCAACTCATAACCGCCTCAAGTTAGCGATATTGCGCACAGATTCCAAGCGAATTCTCTACGCTACCCAAATCTACTCCTGTCGCGAAAATATCATCGCTCTATCGTTACCTCCAAGGTCTTTCGCCGCTTCAATCAAGATGAAGCCCTTGGCCGCAAACAATCCGTCCACAACATCTCGTTGGTCGAAGCCAATCTCCAACGCGATACATCCACCATCTTTCAAAAAGTCAGCCGACTTCGCTGCAAGAACACGGTAGACGACCAAACCGTCATCCCCGCCGTCCAGAGCGACCAGCGGGTCATGATTTCGCACTTCTTTCGAAAGGTCTGAAATATCCGCTGACGGAATATAAGGAGGGTTCGACACGATTAGATCAAAGCGCCCCTCGATAAGGTCGAACCAATTGCTTTGAGTGCAGATGAGGCGCGAAGCGACATGATTTGATTCGGCATTCTTCAATGTGGTCGCCAGAGCATCAACGGAAATATCAACAGCGACCGCGCTTGCTTGGCGCAATCGCGATAACAGGCTGATCGCGATAATGCCTGTGCCGGTTCCCAAATCAAGAATTCTCAGCGCTTGGTCCTGCTTGGGGGTAAGATATTTAAGCGAAAGATCAACAAGACATTCTGTATCGGGGCGCGGTTCAAGCGTTTCCGCCGAGAGCAGAAACTCAAGTCCGTAGAAGCCCCGACTGCCAATAATACGATGAACGGGTTCATGATTGAGGCGCCGTTCAAGCGCGTCGGAAAGCCGTTGCAATTCTTCGTCACTCAACGAGCGATCTGGATTGGATAATATTGCCAACCGATCCGCACCAGTTGCCCATTCGACCAAAATCCGCGCGTCTAGATCAGGTGTTTCAATTCCGGTGGCCGCAAACCGATCCCGCATGAATCGAAACGCCGCACCGATGGAGGCGGGAATGACCGCGCCGCTCAAAGCTCAATTCCTGTTTTCAAAATCGGCGAGCAACTGTGATTGATGATCTGCCACCAACGCATCGACCAATTCATCCAAATCACCTTCGATCACGCGATCCAACTTATAGAGCGTCAGATTAATCCGGTGATCCGTGACACGGCCTTGCGGAAAATTATAGGTGCGAATGCGCTCGGAGCGATCACCCGAACCCACCTGAGATTTTCGATCATCAGCGCGCGCATCATCCGCCGTCTGACGCTTGGCATCATAAAGGCGCGTGCGCAAAATCTCCATCGCCCGCGCTCGATTTTGATGCTGCGACTTCTCGGCTTGGGTGACGACAATACCAGTTGGAATATGTGTAATGCGAACGGCGGAATCTGTCGTGTTCACATGCTGCCCGCCCGCACCGGACGCGCGCATGGTATCGATGCGGATGTCTTCAGTTCGGATTTCAATGTCGATTTCCTCAGCTTCCGGCAAAACTGCGACCGTCGCAGCTGACGTATGAATCCGCCCGCTTGCCTCTGTATCCGGCACCCGCTGCACACGGTGAACACCTGATTCAAATTTGAGTTTTGAATAGGCACCCTTGCCCGAAATCGCCGCGATGATCTCCTTGTAGCCACCCGCTTCACCGTCGCTCGCCGAATCAATGGAAACCTTCCAACCCTTCACCGACGCATAGCGCTCATACATACGAAACAAATTACCCGCGAAAATCGCGGCTTCCGACCCTCCGGTCCCCGCTCGAATTTCGATGATAACACTGCGCTCGTCCGCAGCATCCTTCGGCAAAAGATGCACGCGGATGTCTTGTTCAAGCGCTTCGAGTTGCTGCCGCAAAACCGGCAGCTCTTCTTCCGCCAGTGCATGCATATCGCTGTCAGTGCCCGGGTCGTTCAGCATATGGTCCAGCTGATTAGACTCCGCCGTCACCCGCTGCCATTCCTTTACCGTGCCGACAATATCCTGCAATTCAGAATATTCGGAAGCGAGCTTCACATAGCCTTCCGAATCGCCGCCCGAGGCCATTTCGGCTTCCAGAACAGCAAATCGTTTGACCAATTGGTCGAGCCTATCCATCGGCAAGGATGTCATAATTTCTGAACCTATCTAAAGCGTGATGGAATGGCTGGCGGCGAATGATTTCAAAAATTCGCGGCAATTGGTCTTGCTGACATCACCTTGCAAAAACGGCGCCAGCTCGTTTTGAAGCTGGGTGGCGTCGAGCGACAAAAGCATGGATTTGACCGGACCCACCGAAGACGCGTTCATCGACAATGACCGGAAACCAAGTCCAATCAAAGCCATGGCAAGTATCGGCTTACCCGCCATTTCACCACAGAGCGTCACCGGCTTATTATTGCGCTTTCCGGCATCGGCAATTAATTTCAAAACGCGCAAAAACGGTACGGAGAGCGAGTCAAACCGGTCCGCCAAATGCGCCGCACCGCGATCCACCGCCATAACAAACTGAAACAAATCATTTGAACCGACGGAGATGAAATCCACGGACTTCATCAACTCATCCAACTGGAACAGAAGCGATGGGACTTCCAGCATCGCACCGAGTTTGAACGTCTTCGGCAGCTTATGTGCAAAGCGCGACAAATGTTGCACCTCACGTTCAATGATCTGCCGCGTTGCCGCGATCTCGGAAACGTCGGTGACCATAGGCAGCATGATTTTGAGTTCACCCCCGCCCGACGCCTTGAGCAATGCTCTCAATTGCGTACGCAAAAGTCCAGGCCGGTCGAGCGACATGCGGATAGCACGCCAACCCATAGCCGGGTTTTCTTCAACCGGAATATCCTTGAAATACGGCAGCGCCTTATCGCCGCCAATGTCGAGCGTTCGGAACGTGACGGGCTTGCCTTCGGCCTGCTCGATCACACTTCGATAGAGCTGTTCCTGCGCCTCCGCCTTCGGAAACGTTGCGGCGACCATGAATTGTAATTCTGTGCGGAAGAGCCCAATCCCTGCCGCGCCGGATTCAGCCAATTGCGGCAGGTCCACCATAAGGCCGGCATTCATCATCAAATCAATCGCGATGCCATCCTTGGTCTTGGTCGGAAGATGGCGCAGTTCCCGGTACATCGCCTGACGGCCGGCGCGGAACTTGACTTTCTGAATATATACGGACTGCAACTCCGGGAGAGGCCGCAAATGAACCTTGCCGCCTTCACCGTCGACAATAATCGCATCGGCATTTTCAGAAAGCGCCACCGCGCCCTTCACTTGCCCCGCAACCGGAATGCCCATCGCACGCGCCACGATCACCACATGGCTTGTGCCCGCACCTTCTTCCAGCACCAGCCCGCGAAGTTTTTCGCGCGGATAGTCCAAGAGTTCTGCGGCACCCATGGTTCGAGCCACAAGTATCGAATCTTTTGGCAGCGTCTCGGCGAGACTGTGCGCATCATGCCCCATCAATTGTCGCAACAATCGATTGGCAAGATCGTCGAAATCACTCATCCGTTCTTTAAGATAAGGATCGGTCATAAGCGTCATGCGCGCGCGCATATCGCTTTGCACTTTTTCGACAGCCGCTTCCGCCGTCAAACCATTGCCAATGGCTTCTTCCAATCGTCGCACCCAGCCGCGATCATGCGCAAACATCCGGTAGGCTTCAAGCACGGCGCGATGTTCGCCCTCAAATGCCACTTCGCGCCGTTCCAGCATGTCATCGATGGAAATCCTGAGCGAGCCAATTGCGTCTTCGAGGCGCTTCAGTTCCGCGTCCGTATCTTCGGCAAAGAGGTTTTTCACCACAATGCGCGGCTCATGCAGGACGACATGGCCGAGACCGACGCCGTCGTTAAACGCCAAACCGGAAAGCGTAATCGGCTTTTTCAAATCA
>JANOYJ010000227.1:0-7331 GCA_031428815.1 Phyllobacterium sp. | reverse complement strand
GATATTGATCAATCACTTTGGTACGGGCAAAAATCGCATCGGTGATTTTCTCAGGAGCCGGACCGCCATTGCCGGTATTATATTTGATGCCGAAATCTTCGGTCGGCCCGCCGGGATTATGGCTGGCGGAGAGGATGAGACCGCCGAACGCGTGGTATTTGCGGATTATATTCGACGCGGCGGGCGTCGAGAGAATGCCGCCCTTGCCAACCAGAACTTTGCCAAAGCCATTGGCCGCCGCCATCTTGATGGCAATCTGGATGACTTCGCGATTGTAGTAACGCCCGTCGCCGCCAATGACCAAGGATTTACCCTTGAAGCCGTCCAGCGAGTCGAACACCGATTGAATGAAATTCTCGGCATAGTTCTTTTGCTGGAACACCGGAACCTTCTTGCGAAGGCCGGATGTACCGGGCTTCTGGTCCATAAAAGGTGTAGTTTTGACAAAAATACGCATGGGACTCACTGCTTCAAAAGGGAACGATAAAGATTGGCGTAGGTCGCGGCGCTGCGGGTCCAGGAGACGTCACATTTCATCGCGGCCTGCTGTAATCGCTTCCATGTTGGTTTGTCGTGGAACAGAGTAATCGCCCGGCTGATCGCGTCCAGCATTGGCCCGGTATCAACCGGCGCGAATTGAATGCCGGTCGCAACGCCCATGGAAAGCGCGGCGTCATTGGCATCAATGATCGTGTCAGCAAGACCGCCCGTGCGGGCAACAACCGGAATACAGCCATAGCGTACGCCATAAAGCTGGGTGAGACCGCAAGGCTCGAAGCGTGACGGGATGAGAATAACATCAGCACCCGCCTGCATCAGATGCGACAGCGCTTCGTCGTACCCAATGACAATCCCAACCTTGCCACGATGACGCGCAGCGCCCGCGAGCAGCGCGCCTTCAATGGCAGCATCGCCGGAGCCGAGAATAGCGAGACGGCCACCCATTTGCACGATGCGATCGAGCGAACCCGCCAGTAGGTCGAGGCCTTTTTGCCATGTAAGCCGACTGACGATAGCAAAAACCGGACCATCGCCATCGTCAAGTTTGAACTTTTCTGCCACCGCTTTGCGGTTGGCTTCGCGGTCTGAGAGTTTCTTGGCGGAAAAAGTTTTGGCGATGCTGTCATCCGTCTCCGGATTCCAAACAGCGTCGTCAATCCCGTTAACAATGCCATGCACATGAGACAGGCGCGCATTGATGAGACCGTTCAGTCCCATGCCAAAATCCGGTGTGCGGATTTCTTGCGCATAGGTCGGGCTGACTGTGGTGATCGCCCAAGCGCATTGAAGTCCGCCTTTGAGGAAACCAACGCCGCCGTAATATTCAACGCCTTCCATGGAGAAAGCACCCGCGTCCATGCCAAGCGCCGGAAAAATATCGGCAGCAAATTGGCCTTGGAAGGCGAGATTGTGCACGGTGATAACGGACGGCGTGGCGTGCGCCTTGCCATATTTCATATAGGCAGGCGTCAGTGCCGCCTGCCAATCATGCGCATGGACAATGTCCGGCACAAAATCTGGAATAATGCCCGCTGCGATTTCAGCCGCAGCCTTGGAAAGCGCGGCAAAGCGCATCCAATTATCGGACCAATCCTTGCCGGTTGCATCACCATATGGTCCGCCGTCACGGTCATAAAGATGCGGGGCGTCGAGCACGTAGAGAACAAGATCGCCTGCCTTTGCCGACAGGATCGTTGCCTCGCCGCCAAACAGGCTTGGATAATGATAGACCGGTTCAATCGACGTCAGCGCCGCGATGACGCGTTTATAGCCGGGAACCAGCGTGCGCATATCCACGCCGTGGCCTTTAAGCGCGCCGGGCAGCGCGCCTGTGACATCGGCAAGCCCTCCCGTTTTCACGAGAGGGTAGATTTCCGATGCGACTGACAGGACTTTCAAGACTACATCCCCAGCCGGTTAATCATCGATTGAGTGATTAGGCAAACACCCTTATCCGTGCGGCGGAACCGCTTGCCGTCAATCTCAGGGTCTTCACCAACGATCAGGCCGTCTGGAATAATGACGCCGCGATCCAACACCACCTTGGTGAGCTTTGCATGGCGACCAATGACACAATCCGGCAGAACGACGGCCTCCTCCAACGACGAGTAAGAGTTTGCACGAACGCCTGTAAACAGCAACGAACGGCGCAGGCTGGAACCGGAGACAATGCAATCACCCGAGACCAGCGATGAAACCGCCGAACCCCGACGGCCGTCCTCGTCATGGATGAACTTGGCCGGTGGCTTGATCTCAGCATAGGTCCAGATTGGCCAATCACGGTCATAGAGGTCCAATTCCGGCGTGATGTCGGTTAGATCGAGATTGCCTTCCCAGTAGGCATCGACCGTTCCGACATCGCGCCAATAGGACTTGGTCTCAAATTCCGAGCGCACGCATGATTTGTTAAACCGATGCGCCACGGCTTTGCCGCCCGAGACAATGAACGGGATGATATCCTTGCCGAAATCGCGGCTTGAACCCGGGGTCGCCGCATCACGCTTCAGCTCGTCCATTAGGAACTTCGTCTCGAAGACGTAAATGCCCATTGACGCCAAAGCCATATCGGGCTGGCTTGGAATTCCCGGCGGGTCTTTCGGCTTTTCAACAAAATGCAGTATGCGATCCTGCTCATCAACATGCATAACGCCGAAACCGACGGCCTCCATGCGCGGCACTTCAAGACAGCCAACCGTAACATCCGCGCCGGAATCGACATGCTGGCGCAGCATCAGCTCGTAATCCATTTTATAGATGTGATCACCGGCCAGAATGACCATGTATTTCGGGCCGTATGACTCGATGATATCGATGTTCTGAAACACCGCATCCGCAGTGCCCGCATACCATTGGTCTTCCGACACACGTTGCGATGCCGGCAAAATATCGAAACTTTCATTTCGTTCCGGGCGGAAGAAGTTCCAGCCGCGTTGCAAATGGCGGATCAGCGAATGCGCCTTATATTGCGTGGCAACACCGATGCGCCGGATACCGGAATTTAGCGCGTTGGATAGCGCGAAATCGATAATGCGGCTCTTGCCACCGAAATAAACGGCAGGTTTGGCGCGCACGTCGGTCATCTCCATTAGGCGGCTTCCGCGCCCTCCGGCAAGCACATAGGCCATCGTATCGCGGGCCAGCGGTTGTTCGTAACGTCGTTCCATAAGGTCTCCTCCCAAAAACCGTTGTTAAATATCAAATTCAAAAATCATCGTTGCCAAGGGTGGCAATGTCAGTTCGGCGCTTGCCGCAAAGCCGCGATATTCACCCTTTTTGGCGCGAATTTCACCGTCATTACCCTTGCCGCTGCCCGAATAGATCGCAGCGTCGGAATTGAATCGCTCTACCCAGCGCCCTGAAACAGGCAGTGGAATGCGATAGTTTTCGCGCATTTGCGGAGTGAAGTTACTCACCACCATCACCGGCTTTTCGCCCGGTGTTGAGCGCAGCCAAGCAAAGACTGAATTGTCCCGGTCATCGGCGACGAGCCATTGGAAACCTTCTTGCTCGCAATCGCGTCCGTGCAAAGCCGGGATCGAGCGATAAAGATGATTAAGGTCTTTCACCAAAAGGCGCATGCCTTCGTGCTGCGGGTAGTTCAGCACGTACCAGTCGAGGCTTTTGGCTTCGCTCCATTCAGCGCGTTGCGCAAATTCCTGCCCCATGAAGAGAAGTTTCTTGCCGGGATAGCCCCACATGAAACCATAATAGGCGCGCAGATTGGCAAATTTCTGCCAATCATCGCCCGACATTTTTGTGAGCAATGTGCCTTTGCCATGCACGACTTCATCATGTGAAATAGGCAGGACAAAGTTTTCCGAGAAGGCATAAAGCAGGCCGAACGTGATTTCGTCGTGATGATGGCGACGATAAATCGGCTCGCGCTGGAGATAGGCCAGCGTATCGTGCATAAAGCCCATATTCCACTTAAAGCCGAAGCCAAGCCCGCCATCATAGACGGGGCCGGAGACTTTCGGCCAAGCAGTCGATTCCTCGGCGATCATCATAAAGCCCGGATTGGAGGCATAGACCGCCTTGTTGGTTTCTTGCAGGAAGCTCACCGCTTCAAGATTTTCGCGCCCGCCATCCTTGTTCGGAATCCATTCGTCGGATTTGCGCGAATAATCGAGATAAAGCATCGAGGCGACCGCATCGACACGCAGACCATCGAGATGATATTTCTCAGCCCAATAGAGTGCATTGTTGATGAGGTAGGAGCGGACTTCCTTGCGTCCAAAGTTATAGATCGCGGTGTTCCAATCAGGATGGAAACCTTGGCGCGGATCCTCATGCTCATAGAGCGCCGTGCCGTCAAAACGTGAAAGCCCGTGTGAATCGGTCGGGAAATGCGCAGGTACCCAATCAAGAATGACGCCAACACCGGCTCGATGGGCACCGTCAACAAAGCGGGCAAAACCTGCCGTGTCGCCAAAACGGGCGGACGGCGCATAAAGACCAGTGGTCTGATAGCCCCATGACGGATCATAGGGATGCTCGCTGATCGGCAGGAACTCGATATGGGTAAAACCCATATCCACGACGTAGGGGATCAGCTTATCGCCCAACTCGTCCCATGAAAGAAAATCGCCATTATCGCGGCGCTGCCATGAACCGGCATGCACTTCATAGATCGAAATCGCTGTGCGCCTCGGATCAACTTTTGCCCAAAATTCACGATGCGCCTTATCGCCCCATTCTTGCACCCATGTATGCTCGACAACAGAAGCAGTCTGCGGGCGCATTTCAGATTTGAACGCGTATGGGTCGGCTTTCAATGGCAGAATATCACCGTTAGAAGCGGTGATTTCGTATTTATAGGCGGTGCCCGCCGGAACATCCGGGGCGAATATTTCCCAGACACCTGTGTCACGGCGCAGACGCATCACATGTCGGCGTCCATCCCAAAAGTTAAAGTCACCAACAACGGACACACGGCTGGCATTGGGCGCCCACATGGCAAAATGCACGCCGGTCGCGCCTTCATGGTCGATAACATGCGCACCCATCTTGTCGAAGAGGCGCAAATGCGAGCCTTCGGCAATGTAGTAATCATCCATCGGTCCGAGTACGGGGCCAAAAGAGTAGGGATCCTTCAGATCCCATTCGCCGCCGGCATTGCGTGCATGATAGCTGAGGGGTTGACGTTTGGTAATGCTGAGTTTGCCTTCGAAAAAGCCCGCGCCGTGTCGGCGGGTTAAGACACCACACGCCTCGCCTTTCAGGGTGAAGGCTTCAAGACTTTCGGCATCCGGAACAAAGGCTCTGGTGACAAAGCCTCCCCCGGACTCGTGCAGACCCATCACTGCAAACGGGTCTGAGTGCTTTCCGTCGACAATCGCCTGCACTGAATCATCATGAAGATGAAACGAATCGGGCGTTTTGTCTTTCACGGCTTTCGCCTTGGTTTTCTGCTCAGCCATTGATCATTGCCTCCCAAGCAATATGCTAGACCTGAATCTTTATCGTCTACAAGCCGGAATTTCCGCTGACGCCCCAAATTTCCGCGCCATATTGACGAATGGTCCGATCTGACGAGAACCAACCCACGCGGGCGGTATTCGTCACCGCGATGCGGTTCCACTCTTCCTGATCGCGCCAGACTTTGTCGACATGCCTTTGCTTGGCAAAATAAGCGTCAAAATCCGCTGCGACGAGGAACCAGTCATGGTCATAAAGACCCTGCACCATGTCCTTGTAGCGGTTGGTATCGTCCGGCGAGAACACGCCCGCCGATATTTGCTTCAGCGCCTCTGAGAGCTCCGGCGAAGCTTCAATCACATCGCGCGGCTTGTAGCCATTGACGCGCAGTTCGCCGACTTGCTGTGCTGTGAGACCGAAAATAAAAATATTCTCATCCCCGACATGATCACGTATTTCAACATTGGCACCGTCAAGCGTCCCGATGGTAATCGCGCCGTTCAACGCGAATTTCATATTGCCGGTGCCGGACGCTTCAAGACCAGCGGTGGAAATCTGTTCCGATAGATTGGCGCCCGGGATCATGATTTCAGCGGTCGAGACATTGTAGTTCGGCACAAACACGACCTTAAGAAGACCGCGCACTGCGGGATCACTGTTAATAACTTTTGCGACATCATTTGCCAGCTTAATAATAATTTTAGCATTGTGATATGTAGGTGCTGCCTTGCCGCCAAAGAACTTGACGCGCGGCACCCAATCACGCTCGGGGTGCGAGCGGATTGAATCATAGAGCGCGACGGCTTCAATAATGTTCAGAAGTTGGCGCTTATATTCGTGGATGCGTTTGATCTGAATATCGAACATAGCTTTCGGATCAATACGCACACCATTGCGTTGGCGAACAAGCGCCGCCAGCCGCACCTTGTTGGCATATTTCACGGCAGCGAACTTCTTGCGGAATTCTGAATCATTGGCAAATGGTTGCAGTGCGCTAAGGCCCTCCGCATCGTCCAAAAATGCGTCGCCAATCGCCTCACGGATCAAATTTGTCAGCCCGGGATTACAGCCATTCAACCAGCGGCGCGGTGTTATGCCATTGGTTTTATTGTTGATTCTGTCAGGGTAAAGTTTGTGAAGATCGGCAAATACCGTCTGCTTCATCAAATCTGTATGCAGCGCGGACACGCCGTTGATCGAATGCGAACCGACAAAAGCCAATGGTCCCATGCGCACACGGCGGCCATTGCTCTCGTCAATCAGCGAAATTGCTTGGACTTGCTGATCATTGAAGCCACGATCCCGGCGCGCCTCAATCAGTACTTTCGCATTGATTGCGTAGAGGATTTGCATGTGCCGCGGCAGCATGCGTTCAAACAAATGAACAGGCCAAGTTTCCAGCGCTTCGGGCAGCAGCGTATGGTTGGTGTAGCCAAACGTCCCCTTGCAAATCTCCCACGCCTTTTCCCATTTCATGCCATGCACGTCGGTCAAAAGGCGCATGAGTTCGAGAACGCCAACGGCAGGATGTGTGTCGTTCAACTGAATGGCAACCTTGTCCGGCAGGTTCAAAAAGTCCGGATATTGCTGCAAATGGCGGCGCAAAATGTCCTGAAGCGAGGCCGATACGAAAAAGAACTCTTGGCGAAGCCGCAATTCTTGACCAGCTGGCGTTGAATCCGCCGGATAGAGCACCCGCGTAATTAATTCAGCCTTGTTGCTTTCGTTCAGCGCACCGATATGGTCGCCGGAATTGAACGCGTCGAGCTTAATGGCATCAATCGGCTGGGCTTCCCATAGGCGAAGCGTATTAGCGCGTTATTGCGGTCGCTTATGATACACCCGTCGTGGGTTGGAAAGGTAAACGCGTCAACACGCTTCGCCTATGGGAAGCGCAGCCGATCGATGCCATT
>JANOYJ010000226.1:0-4910 GCA_031428815.1 Phyllobacterium sp. | reverse complement strand
CAATAATATCAAGCTGGGTTTCGAGCGCCAAATCAACCAGCCGGTCCGACTGCGCCAGCAATGAGGCCGAGAGCGGCACGGTGCCTTCCGCTTCGATCTGTAAAAGCGTTTCTTTGAAATTCATGCCCGAAAAGCGCTCGGACATTTCAACAGGATCAATCGGATAGCCGGCATCGGTCAAGAGCTTGGACTCAATCCGGCAGGCGAGAAACTCAGAATCGACCAAGACGCCGTCGCAGTCGAAAATGACCAATTGGATATTTTTCATGTGGGAGGTCTTTCAAGTCTCGGGAAGACGGTCGTTTAGAGGATTGACCGTAATTTCACAATGCGAATTCTGCTCAGCTTGATGGCCCCGAGTGCGTCGAAATGGGGGTCGCTGAATAAGCAAACCGGGTAAAAATTTAGACGCTTCTATTTTTTCAACAATCCAATTGCGCCTATCAATGGCCATTTTCATGTTTCAGGAGTCAAAATCTATAAGTCTGAGGGAAGCCAATAAGATTGCAATAAACCATTTCCACCATTGAGATTTCACCCGTGAATTGATAAAGGTTTTTACAATGTAACGGTCAGATTGAGATCAAGCATCATTCCGTGAGCGGGTACTTTTCGAAATACCCATCAAGTCCCCGAGCAAGATAGGTTCATTGTGAAAATTGGTAGCGTCGTTTTTCGCAAGAGAGGTGTCTTGCGGTTGGTCGGAAGCATCCACGACCTGCTCGCGGCGACTGCTGCTTATTTGCTTTCTTATATGATAATTCTTGGTTGGGACGGCGCGATGGCCGTTCCGGGTTTCGTTGATAAAATCCCGTTATTCGTCGTTATGAGCCTCGTCGTATTTTACTTTTTTTCTCTTAATGGCGGCTCTTGGCGCTACGCATCGATTCCAGATTTGACGGCCATTGTGAAGGCTTCATCAGTCGCGGTTCTCGCTTATTTGCTGATCCAGTTTCTTCACAGCCGCGGTTTGGGGCTGCCTCGATCTGTTCCGGTTTTAATGTGGTTGATTCTTATCGCACTTTTGGCCGGCCCGAGATTGATCTTTAGACTGGCAAAAGAGGGTGGCGTTCTGGGGGCTTTTACAGGGTTCGTTCGACCAAGACCCGGTTCAAAGCATGTTCTGATTTACCGCATGAGTGAAATCGCTGACGCTTATATCAGGGCAGTTCGGTTGCGCAATGATGGTGATGTTTTCATCGCGGGCATTATCGATGATCTTCCGCAAAATAGATCCCGGATTTTGCAGGGACAAAAAGTATTGGGAACATCGGCTGATCTATCGCTCATAACCGAGCTTCTTCGGGCCAAGAATATTAACATTTCAGAACTGGTCGTTGCCGATAGCACGATGTCGCAACATGCCCTGACCCAATTGGTTGATCGCGCTGTGACAGCGGGCGTGAGAATAACACGGCTGCCCGATATACTGAACACATCAAACATTAGGGGCAATGAAAAACTCGAACCCAAACCGCTCGAAGTTAAGGACCTGTTGGGACGCTCCGAAGTGTCTCTGACAAATTTTGAAGTCACCCGCCTGATTGAAGGAAAAACTATTCTTCTCACCGGTGCTGGCGGTTCAATCGGCTCGGAGCTTGCGCGACAGATTTCTGAGTTTAACCCGAAGAAGTTCGTCATTTGCGACACATCGGAGCATTTTCTTTATTCGATCGATATGGAGCTTTCAGAAAAGCATCCCGAACTGAAATTTGTCCCGCGCATTGCGGATGTCAGAAACAGAGCGCGCATTCGCTCTCTATTTGAAGAATTCAAGCCGGATATTGTTTTCCATGCTGCCGCGCTTAAACACGTGCCTCTCATGGAGGAAAATGTTCTCGAGGCGATAAAGACCAACGTTCTCGGAACAAAAAATTGCGCAGATGCTGCGATGGAATACGGTGCCAATGTCTTTGTGATGATTTCCACGGACAAGGCGGTAAACCCGACCAATGTCATGGGAGCAACCAAGCGTGCTGCTGAGGCCTATTGCCAGATGCTGGATCTGCGATCTGAGAAAACCCGTTTTAAGACCGTTCGATTTGGCAATGTGTTAGGTTCAAATGGATCGGTGGTGCCAAGATTTGCGGCCCAGATTCAAAAGGGCGGCCCCGTTACGGTTACCCATCCAAAAATTGTGCGTTATTTTATGACGATTCCCGAGGCCGTGACGCTGGTATTGCAGGCCTCCGCTTTGGGCGATCAATCGCTGCTCGCGCGCGGAAAAATTTTGGTTTTGGATATGGGCGAACCTGTGCTCATTACCGAGCTCGCCGAGCGAATGATCCAACTTGCAGGCTTGCGTCCGGGCATCGACATTAAGATCGAGTACACAGGTCTTCGTCCCGGTGAAAAGCTCTTTGAAGAGCTTTTTGATCCGAGCGAGATTCAAGAAAATGCGAAAGGCGAAGGTTATATGGTGGCCTCGCCGCGTATTGTCGATGGGAAACTATTTGAAAATACATTGATTGAGTTAGACAAGAGCGTCACCCAAGAGAATGGGCGCTATGTGCTAAACTTGCTACGAAAAATTGTTCCGGAGTTTCGACAAAGCGACGTTGCAGATAACTTAGCCACAGCAGAAATCGTTCCAATTAAGCCGCGACGACCGCTAAACTGACAATGGCTCTTTTCCAACGGTTGTCCGGCGTTGTATGGATGCCGCAAACTTGGCAGCAGGCAGTTGGCGCACGCATTTGAAACTTAATTCATCGTTTGTTCCGGATTACGGTCGACCTCGAAGACTGGCAGACAGGGTGCATCGGATAACCGCACCAAATCCTAGTCCATTTACCTTTCACGGCACCAATACCTATATCGTTGGAACGAAAACGCTCGCGATTATTGATCCCGGCCCTGACAGTGACACGCATCTCGATAGCCTTATGGAATTCATAGCCGGACGCACTGTCAGCCACATTTTTGTGACCCATACGCATCGCGATCATTCCGACCTTGTCCCCCGGCTAACCGCTGTAACAAATGCCAAAACCGTGGCCGAGGGCGCACACCGCCCGTCGAGGCCTATGAGAGGGGGTGAAACGGAAACACTGGACACGAGCTCGGATAGGACCTTTCGACCGGAAATAGTGTTGAATGATGGCGCTCGAATAAGCGGCGACGGTTGGACCATCGAGGCTGTCCACACGCCCGGACATACGAAAAATCATTGTGCATTTTCTTTGGTGGATAAAGGGATTCTATTTTCGGGTGATCATGTCATGGGATGGGCCACAACGATTGTCGCTCCACCCTCCGGGAAAATGTCCGATTATATGACCTCGCTTGATAAACTGCTTACCCGCCCCGAAAGGCTTTATCTTCCGGGTCATGGCGACGTGGTGAAAAACCCCAAATCCTATATGAAGGCGCTTAAAGCGCACCGGAAAATGCGGGAGAGAGCCGTGCTGCAGCGCATAAGGGGCGGTGATCGAGTGATTTCGGACGTTGTCACGGCGCTATATCGCGACACAGATCCCAGACTGCACGCCGCCGCCGCGCTGTCTGTGTTTGCGCACTTGGAGGATCTCGTTGAACGGGGACTGGTCCGAGCGACAGGCGAACCGTCGCCAAGTGCAGCCTATTTTCCAGTCTGACCGATCAATTTGCTTCCAACGATAGCATCTAGTTTTATGAGAAAGTTGACGATCCGGGTGGCATTTGCTCCCAAGTCACGTGCCCCGAACCCTGATGCAGAGCGCATGTCGACGAAACTGGTGCTCTGCTCGTCCGTCACCCTGATCGCGATGGAATCGGTGAAGCCAAATACCAACGTCGTTGCCTGTGCTTCGATAAGTACATCATTGCTTTGACCCGGTGCGCCTTTACGTTGAATAATTGTCCAGTTCTCGTCCTCTATCAGTGTTTCTATGAGTGGCATGATGAGCTCGATGGCCAATTCATAGCGTCGTCCCGTGACATCCGGATAAGCCTTCGCTTGAAGAGCGGCGTTGAGGGTCGAATTGTCACGTCCGGAAAGTTGCGGCGGGTCGATGAGATCAGTCGAAATGTCAGCAATCCCGGGGCTTATTGCGTTTAGATGAGCCGCCATGATGAATGGTGCCAAGACAATCGAGGACATTATCATGCCCGCGGTTGCCCGTTTTCCACCGATGGATCCATACTTCCATACGCTTCGGAATCCGATCAGAGCCAAGACAATCCCGAGCACGGCAGCAAGGAATGCCACGACCGACACGCCTAAAAACTGCGACGTTTCGATGTGTTTGAAACGGTGTAATAAACCCGCAATCAGGAACAATACGAGTGAAAACCCGCCCACAGAGACCGACATGTGTGCTGAGCGGGCGACAGGTCTAGGAAAGTGTTTTGGTATCATACTGTCATGTTCAAAGGGTCGGCCTACGCTCAGTCACCTTCATAGTCATTCCTCACGCGTCGGTCAAAGTCCGCCATTGCCGCATTCTCGCCACTTCATCGTATCAAAAAGGGACGGCGGGGAGGACATTTGTAAGGAGTTGAACATGCCTCAGGAGCTCGAACTTGTTGATCAAGTAGTCTCAATGCCCATGACAGGAAATGGCGACTTGGTTGAGTTGGAAGCTGTCGAGCTGATGCTCGCGCTTGAATCCCAGGATCTCATGCAGTCGGGTTTTGAGGAAAGCGTTCAGGCGGCTGCGGCCAGCGTGGATGGTGAACTTTTGTTTCATGTGCCCGTACCCTCGTCCTTGCCGTTCCAACGGGCGGCGCTCATCATGCTACCCGTGGAGACCGGACCAATCGTGGTTTTGGCGACCTTGGATGATGCAGGCAGTGCCATCGACTTGCAGCAGGAAACGCCTGATACCGCGCATCTCTTCCGGTTGGGTGAGGCCTATCTGGAAGTGGCCACCCGGTTCAGGATGTGAGCGCTTGCCTGATTGTTGCCTGCGCTGCGGATAATCGTGCGA
>JANOYJ010000225.1:0-3096 GCA_031428815.1 Phyllobacterium sp. | reverse complement strand
TGATGAAGCGGTAAGAGGCGCGGCGCATCTGTCAATTTCCTTGGAGAGGCGCTATGATGTGCTCTTTGTGGAGCCAAGTTTTATGAACCTCACCTTCGAAACCGAACTGGAATCCGATGGCCGATGGATTGCGGAAGTGCCGGAGCTTCCAGGCGTCATGGCCTATGGCGACACCGAACAGAATGCGATGGCAAATGCAGAGGCATTGGCGCTTCGGGCGCTTGCGGAGCGGATTGAGAATAATGAGAGCGGCCCGATGGAGATTTTCATCAATGTTGCGGCTGAATGAAGCAGTTCGGCTCGGCCAAAGCGCGCCGCGTCCTGTCCGCGCTTGAGCGCAGCGGATGGTCCGTAAAGCGCCAGACTGGTTCCCACAAGACTCTTGTAAAGACGGGTCATCCTGATTTTGTGTTCGCATTCCACGACTCTGATGAAATCGGCCCCAAAATGTTGGCAAGAATTGCCAAGGTTACGGGTTTGAATCCTGACGACTTTTGAAGGCTCGACAGCAAAATCGACCTAAACGAAGTGCGCTTGAAAACCGCCGTCCGCCACCGCTTCTACCGTCCCGTCAAACAAAAGAGCACCGCCCGGTTCGACGACTGCATTGGCTGAAATCGCAGGGCAAGGGCTGCGGATCAACGAAATATTGCGCAAGCAAATGCTGTCGGCGATGAAGCGGTGAAACGGGCTTGCTTGCAGGTCCGCTCCCCTCGGACAGCGCTTTTTTGGGGATAAATTTTCAGCCAAAGACAATTTTTTAGTCCTTTATCGTAACCTTTTCATGGCTTTGTCGGATTTCTGCATTTCTCTTCACATAAACTCATCCCCGCCTCTCGAAACCTCGCGTATGATTATGGCGGGAAAGGAGAGCGCGATGACTGAAGAACGCCACGACATGCTGCCACGCATTATCGCGCTGCTCCTGAGCCTCGCCCTGCTCGCCGAGCACGCTGCGTCCCGCCCGCTGGCCGAGCGGCTCCGCATCTGTCATGTCTTTCTGCTGGCCCATTATGCCGCGCTCACCCTTATTAGATTCCCGGATGAAGACACCTTGTCGGCGACCTTGCGAGAGACGCCCGATTTTTCGGAAGGCGGCGGCGGCATCGGGACCCTGTTCCACCTCGCCATGGTCTTTCGCGCCGTCGCGGCTGTGCTCATGCACGCATGCCTCACCAACGGCATGCCGCGAGGGATCAAGCCACGCCATGCGCTCGCGCTTTCAGTGAAACTTCCCTTGCACCCGGTGCGACGCCGCTTTCAGAATTCAATCGGCTTCGTCCACGACACGTCATGACGAAATCGCAGCTTCGGCATTCGATCTCGCAAGCAATCCGCCGGGCATCCCGTGCGGCAGCGATCCCGCTTGTCGGCAGCCATAAAGTTTTGATCCTACCAAACCGTCCGAGTGCCGAAATCCGCAAACCGCCGGTCATTCGTGGCAAGCGTCAGTTCCTCGATCTCGGCCTGCGCGGCGAGAACGCGGACGAAGGGGTCGCGTTGAGGGGTGTTGAAAAATCCGGCCCGCGCGGCGTGGCGTCCTGTGATTTGGAGCAGTTTAAAGCCCTCAGCGGCGACAATCTGCTCGAATGCGCCCGCCAACGGGCCAATCTCCGGCCACTTGCCCAATCGATGCTTGAGCGCGGTTTCATAGGCCGAGACCGCGCTCACGAAGACATTGGTTGCGGCGTCCTCCAAAAGATCGGCTACCGGGGCTGAAAGCCGTGAATCATCAAGCAACCACCAGGCCAGCGCATGTGTGTCAAGCAGCAAGTTCACGGTTTGCGGTCAGGATCGAAGGAGAACGCCCCCTCCCAAGCCTGAAGCTCTTCTTCCGGCAATGGATCGAAAAAACTGTCCGGTAGGGAAAACATACCCTTCAGAGCGCCCGGCTTGCGCGGCTTGAGGGCCAAAGCGGCTGGAACGCCGATGTCTCCGATCAGATTATCAACGACAGAAAATCGCATCTGCGCTTCCTCACTAAACCCAATTGGAGCGGACGCCACTCCCGCCACTCCGCCCTTGCCAACTCTGACGGCCACAATTCTTGCCACCGCAATATTGTTTCGAGCGATGACAACTTCCTTGCCGGCCTCTGCCATTGCGACGAGACGCGACAGTTCGGTTTTGGCTTGATGCATATTGAAAACGGTCATGCTTCATCTTAGTCCTAAACTTAGCTAATGTCAATTCAACGATAACCGATAAATCCTCCGCCACCAGCCCAGCGCCTAATTTCCGCCCCGCCTCGCCATGCGTCCAAGCTCCAGCGCACGCCGCCTCAAACACCGGTATTCCTTGTGCCAGCAGCCCTGCAAGCATGCCGGCAAGCACATCGCCTGAACCTGCCGTTGCCAGTTCCGGCCCACCATTCGTATTGATCGCGGCGCGACCATCGGGTGCGGCGATGACGGTGTCGGCCCCTTTAAAGAGCACGACCGCGCCGGAGTGTTTTGCCGCCGCCCGCGCTTTGTCGTGTTTGCCCACGGATGTGTCGAAGACGTCCGGAAAAATGCGCTGAAACTCGCCGTCATGCGGCGTCATCACGACATGGCTCGCGCTCGCCTTTATCATGTTGAAGAGCGTCTCTGGTCTATCGGAAAAAGCCGAGAAAACATCCGCGTCAAAGACAATGCCGCGTTCGATTTCGCTAGCCAAAGCCAAGCCGACAAGTTCCCGCAACCAATCATAACGCCCGAACGCCGGACCGATGACCAGCGAGCTGAGACGCGGGTCAGCGAGAACCGGAGCAGCGTCGGGCGCATTGTCCACGGGCTTCAACATGACCGAGGTCAAATGCGCCGCATGGGCGTCAAGCGCTTCACGCGGGGCCAGCATCGTCACAGCCCCCGCCCCTGCCCGCGCGGCCGCCATGGCCGACAACCGCGCTGCGCCGGTGGAAATCGCGCCACCGGAAAACACACCCACATGACCACGGGCGTATTTATGGGTGACGGGATCGGGCTTGGGCAAAGCCGCGTCAAAAAATTCCGGCGCGTTCTCCCAAAGCTGCGGTGCTATCTCGTCAAGCACAGCATTGCGGAAGCCGATGTCGGCGACGTGCAATTCGCCGCAAAGCGCCCTGCCGGGAAAAAG
>JANOYJ010000224.1:0-5105 GCA_031428815.1 Phyllobacterium sp. | reverse complement strand
TGAGCGAAGTCTTTGTTCGGCCCCGCCCAACGCGCCGAATAAATTCCCGGATTGCCATCAAGCGCTTCAACACAAATGCCTGAATCATCAGAAAGCGCCGTCAATCCACTCGCCTTTGCCGAATGCAGCGCCTTTAACTCGGCATTGGCCTCAAAGGTCAGCCCTGTCTCTTCCGGCTCTGAAATGCCAAGCTCGCCTGCCGAGGTCACCTCAATGCCGAATGGCGCAACAAGGTCGCCGAACTCGCGCAGTTTTCCGGCATTATGCGAGGCGATAACGAGTTTTTGGTCCTTGAGACGTGACATTACGCGACGGTCAACCTCTGCAAATCCACCAGCTTGTTAATGCCGGAACGGGCCAAAGCCATCAGCTCCAAGAACTCACTCTCCGAGAATGGTGCGCCTTCGGCTGTACCTTGAATCTCAACGATGCCGCCCTTGCCGGTCATCACAAAATTGCTATCCGTGCCGGCAGTTGAATCCTCGAGATAGTCCAGGTCCAAGACCGGCTTGCCATTGATAACACCGCAGGACACTGCCGCGACATGGTCTTTCAACACATTGGCGACGGTTAGCATTTGCCGCGCTTCCATCCATTTCAGGCATTCATGCAAGGCCACCCAGCCGCCCGTAATCGCTGCCGTGCGCGTACCGCCATCGGCTTGTATGACGTCGCAATCCACCGTGATCTGGCGCTCGCCCAAGGCTTCAAGCGAAACCACTGCCCGCAAGGAGCGCGCGATCAGCCGCTGGATTTCCAGTGTGCGACCGCCTTGCTTGCCCGATGCCGCTTCGCGGTTCATCCGGTCGCCCGTTGAGCGCGGCAACATGCCATATTCGGCCGTAACCCACCCCTTGCCGGAATTGCGCATCCATCCGGGGACTTTTTCTAAAAGAGAAGCGGTGCAGAGCACATGCGTGTCACCGAATTTCACCAAGCATGAGCCTTCCGCGTGTTTGGATACGCCGCGTTCGAATGTCACTGCCCGCATTTCGTCTGCGTCGCGCTTGGATTGCCGCAAAATTGTTACTCCAATGTTTAGACTTTGAAGGCGTTCTAGGGCGATGAGCTTTGAAAAGCAACGCATTCGACTTTGCAAGCGGCTCCGGTCCGCTTATATTGACTCCGGACAACTGACATGCAGGTTCAATGCAAAAATCTGTTATCCCGACCAGCGCGACCACGCTTGACCAGCGTTCACGCGATATATTCAAGCTTATCGTTGAAAGCTATCTGAGCGAGGGCGAACCGCTCGGCTCGCGCAATTTGGCGCGTATCCTGCCGCAATCGCTGTCACCGGCAACGATCCGTAATGTCATGTCGGATCTCGAAAATCTCGGTCTGATCTATGCGCCGCATGTGTCCGCAGGACGGTTGCCGACACAGACGGGTCTCCGGTTTTTTGTCGACGGCATTATGGAGATCGGCGATCTAACGACTGATGAGCGGCGGAACATCGAGACACAAATCAAAGCGTCGGGTGAAGGCAAACCGATAGAAAATCTTCTAACCGAGGCAAGTCAAATGCTGTCCGGCATGTCGCGCGGTGCAGGATTGGTGCTGGCGACCAAGAGCGAGACACCGCTGAAGCATATCGAGTTTATCCGGCTGGAGCCGACAAAGGCACTGGCTGTTCTCGTCTCGCAATCCGGTGAGGTCGAAAACCGTGTGCTTGATTTGCCATTGGGTGTGACCCCCTCGCAATTGATAGAGGCGTCGAACTTTCTCAATGCTCACATTGTCGGGCGCACCATTTCGGAAGCCCGCAAAGATATCAGCAAACTGCTCAAAGAAACGCAGCAGGCATTGGATGGCCTCAGCCAAGGGTTGGTCGAGAAAGGTCTCGCTGTCTGGTCCGGTGCTAATAATGACGAGCCGGGTCAGCTTATCGTGCGTGGTCGTTCAAATCTGTTAGGCAACATGACTGCCGCCGAGGACTTTGATCGCCTAAAACTTCTATTTGATGACCTCGAAACCAAGCAGGGTCTCCTGCAATTCCTAGATCTTGCCGAAACCGGTCCGGGCGTGCGCATCTTTATCGGCTCAGAAAACCGCCTTTTCTCGCTTTCGGGCTCGTCTCTCGTGGTTGCGCCGTTCCGCGATTCCGAGCAGCGCATCATTGGCGCGGTCGGCGTTATTGGCCCGACACGGCTAAATTACGCGCGGATAGTGCCGATGGTCGATTTTACGGCACAGCTTGTGTCGAAATTGATCCGCTAGTTGATTTTCCTGCCGCCAAGCCTCAAAGACTGATCTCGACCAATCGAAGGACCCGCGCGCCAGAATGCCGGGTCAAAAATGTGTTTGAACTCCTCATCGTTGTCTTCCTGATTCTTCTGAATGGCGTATTCGCGCTTTCAGAGCTTGCCGTTGTTTCTTCGCGCCGCATGCGGCTCAAAAGCATGGCGGAGCATGGCAGAAGCGGAGCAAAACGCGCGCTGGCGCTGAATGAAAATCCCGGACGGTTTTTATCTACGGTGCAAATCGGCATTACGCTGGTCGGCGTCTTGGCAGGTGCGTTTTCGGGCGCGGCTTTGGGCGGTTATGCCTCAACGTGGCTGAAGGGTTTCGGCGTTGAAAACTGGTTGGCGGAACCGTTGGGTTTTGGCAGCGTCATCGGTGCAATCACATTCTTCTCGGTTGTCATTGGCGAGTTGGTGCCTAAGCAATTTGCCTTGCGTGATCCGGAAGGAATAGCCTGCCTCGTCGCACCGTCCATGTACGTCTTGTCGAAAGTCACGACGCCTGTCGTTTGGTTTCTCGACACCTCGACGCAAGGGATTATGTGGCTTTTGGGCTTGCATGTCGCGCCGGAAAATTCCGTGACGGAAGAAGAGATTAAGACCATCGTCGCCGAGGCCGCGCATTCAGGTGTGATTGAAGCCGACGAACGCGCGATGATTTCCGGCGTTCTGCGCCTGTCAGACCGCAGCGCCCGCGCCATTATGACGCCGCGCTCAGAGGTCGAATGGCTTGATGTGACATTGAGCGAGCCGGATATGTTGAAGCGGCTTGAGACCACCAAGCATGCGCGCCTGCCCGCCTGCGAGGGTCGGCAGGAGGCGGTGATCGGCGTTATTCAGGTGCGCGATCTTATCCCGGCGCTGATGTCCAAAAAACCCCTGAAAATCCGCGACTATGTGCATGACGTGACGATGATACCTGATGTGGTGGATGCGCTCGATGTCTTGAAACATCTGCGCGATGCGGAGGTGCCGATTGCGCTGGTGCATGATGAATACGGCCACTTTGAAGGCGTTGTGACGCCTGCCGATATTCTCGATGCGATCGCAGGTTCTTTCCGCGCCGACGAGGATGATGACGAGCCGGAAGCTGTGCAGCGGGCAGACGGGTCATGGCTGATTTCCGGTTGGATGCCCGCCGACGAATTGGCCGATCTTATCCGGTTGAAACTCCCCGAAAGGCGCTCTTACGATACGGCGGCGGGCTTTGTGATCGACCAGATGCAGCGCCTGCCCTCGACCGGCGATGTGATCGACACGCTCGGTTTTCGATTTGAAGTCGTCGACATGGACGGGCGGCGGGTGGATAAGTTGATGGTCAAGCGGCTTGATGCGGATGACGACAATAGCGGCTAATACGCCGCTTCTCCCTTGATTTCTTCCGCGTAAACCTCGATATGCCAGACTTAGCCGGGAAATTGGCACCTCATTGAACATTTGAACGGAACATACCCATGAACGAACAGTCCGGGGAAGAATATTTGGTTGACGATGAACTGGAAGCCGACATTGAAGCGGAGCTTTCTGAGCAGGACCGCATTGTTGAGGCGATGGAAAAGCTGATCGCTGAGAATGCCGAGCTGAAGGACAAGTCGCTGCGCCTTGCCGCCGAGATGGAGAATCTGCGCATGCGCACCGCGCGGGATGTGCGCGACGCCAAGGCCTATTCCGTCTCCGGCTTTGCCCGCGACACGCTGGCCGTCGCCGATAACCTGCGCCGTGCGTTGGAGGCCCTGCCTTCGGAGGCGCGCGAGAGCCACGATAAGGGCCTGTTAAACCTCATCGAAGGTGTTGAAATCACTGAACGTTCGCTGATTTCGTCCTTGGAACGTCACGGCGTTAAAAAACTTGAGCCGGAAGGCCAGAAGTTCGACCCTAATTTCCATCAGGCGATGTTTGAAGTGCCAAATCCGGATGTGCCAAACAATACGGTCGTGCAAGTCGTGCAAGCCGGCTACATCATTGGGGAGCGCGTGTTGCGACCGGCCATGGTCGGTGTGGCCAAAGGCGGGCCTAAGCTCGTTGAGGTGAAGGCGGAGCCGGATCAGGACGCTGAATAAAGCGCTTTCTGTTCAGTCCGGCCAAAGGTAATGCTACTCATCAACCGGGAGGCTTGATGTGACCATTCTCCAACTCCTCGACTATTCAGGTGTCGCAGTGTTCGCGGCGACGGGTGCGCTGGCGGCTTCGCGCAAACAGATTGATATCATTGGCTTTATTTTCCTCGCCATTGTCACCGGCGTCGGGGGCGGGACGTTACGGGATATTATTCTCGGGGCGACACCGGTGTTTTGGGTCGTTCAGCCGGGCTATCTCATTGTTGCTGCAGCGACGGCGGTGATTGTTTATTTCACGGCGCATTTGGTTTGGTCACGGTATTTATGGCTGCTTTGGCTCGATACGATCGGGCTGTCGGCCTATTGCGTCATCGGCGCGGCGAAAGGTTTGGCCCTCGGCGTGCCAGCGCCGATTGCAGTTGTCACCGGCGTTATGACGGCGACGTTTGGCGGGATTTTGCGCGATATTGTGACCGGTGAGCCATCGGTCTTAATGCGGCGCGAAATCTATGTGACGGCGGCGCTGATCGGGGCGAGTTGTTATACAATGCTCAATGAAATCAATGCGCCGGTGCTACCCGCAACGCTGATATCGGCCCTCGCGGCGTTCATGGTCAGAGGCGGGGCGTTGCATTTTGGCTGGAAATTTCCGGTCTACCGCGCCCGTGCGGGACGGACGCCGGAAGAGGTGAGCGAGCAGAAAAAGCTCAAATAATGCCGAATTGCTGTGCCGCTTCGCGCAGATTCGCCTGCGGGCGCGGGCCGATTTGACTGATCACGATAGACGCCGCAAGCGAGCCCAAAC
>JANOYJ010000223.1:0-5250 GCA_031428815.1 Phyllobacterium sp. | reverse complement strand
AGCGCAGAGCACGGTTGGTGGCCCGGTTCAATCGCGGCTATCGCTCATTTGCCAGCGTCTATGAGAAATGCACACCGGCGGCCACCTTGGCGTTGGCGCGCTACACGAGCGAGGGTGACAGCCTGACGAAGGAAATCGTGCTGCGCTATGGTAATTAAAGTCGCGTTAACTTTCCTCGAAGTTTCACTGCCGAACCCTTGCCGTTTCCCATAAACTTTGTGCTAGTGTCTTAACGGGACTTTAACGGCTTTGAGGCCGGGGACAATAAAATGACGCCAACAGAAGCGGAACTCAAAGAGCGAATCCATGCTGAAAAACGGTTGGCGGCTCTGGAATATCAGAGCGAAGCTTGGGCTGAAGGCATCGCGGAAGGCATTGACCCCGAAATTCTGGCGCTGGCGGCGTTTGAAACCGCGATTTGTGAACTGGTTCATGAGTGCGGCGATGTGAGCGCGGCAAAACTCTTAGAAATCGTTCGCGTGAAACTGGAAACTGGTGCATTTAGCGGCTATCAATTCCTCAATTGATTTGAAGCGCACGGTTTATTCATGACATTGCCGACCCCAATACGAAACACGGGCTCTCAATCGGCTAGACATTTGGCCGCGCTTTTATTGGCGAGCTTGAGTGTATTATTTCCAATCAGTGCGCCCGCCGAGACAGTGGGACCTCTGCAATTTGCGCTCAGCGAGATTCAACGCGAAGAATTGCCCGCTCCCGGTGCCACGACGACGCCAGTTGAGCCCGAAAACCCCAGCGTGACAGTGCCGGCGCCGGAACCGATTACACCGGGCGTTGTTCCTGCACCCGGTGAAGAGCCTGGAATTGAAGAGCCAAATGGCGCCGAGCCGCAAAGCGCGGACCCTGCACGGCCGGATTTTGATCCGAATGCTCCGATGCCGGTTGTTGAATATGACCTCACCAAACTTCCTGCTCCGGTGCTTGATCTCCATACCAAAATCGTTGCGGCCGCGAAGGCCGGGCAGATTGAAGCCGTCCGGTCACTGCTGAAAACCGGTGACGAACCGACGCAGTTGTCACTGGCGGGGCAGGACAGCGATCCGATTGCTTTCCTAAAGAGCCTATCGGGCGATGAAGGCGGTCAGGAGATATTGGCGATCCTTCTGGAGGTCTTACAGGCTGGATACGTGCATTTGAGCGCCGGGACGCCGGAAGAACTCTATGTCTGGCCGTATTTCTTTGCTGTGCCGCTGGATAAACTCACCGATCCGCAACGCGTGGAACTGTTCAAACTTGTTACTGCTGGCGACTATGAAGACATGAAGTCGTTCGGTGCCTATATATTCTACCGTGTCGGCATATCGCCGGACGGACAATGGCGATTTTTCCTCGCCGGAGAATAGCGCTAAATCTGCAATGCTTCGCTGAAAACCACGGCCTCGCCCTGAGATGGTGT
This sequence comes from Phyllobacterium sp., assembly GCA_031428815.1. GTDB lineage: Bacteria > Pseudomonadota > Alphaproteobacteria > Rhizobiales > Rhizobiaceae > JANOYJ01. Next base: position 3,833 of record JANOYJ010000223.1, on the reverse strand, counting down.
GACGATCTCGGCTTCCCACATGATGCGTTTGCCGCGAATGATGGTTCCTACCGGCCAGCCCTGAACCTCTTTGCCATCGTATGGGGTCCATTGCGCACGCGAGCCAATCCATGCGTTTTTGATCGTCTCGCGGCGTTTCATGTCCACGATAGTGAAATCCGCATCATATCCGGCCGCAATGCGCCCCTTGCGCGCCACGCCGAAAATACGGTTCGGACCGTGCGAGGCGAGATCAACAAAGCGCTCCAACGTCAACTTTCCGGCGTTCACATGGTCGAGCATGATCGGCACGAGCGTTTGAACACCGGTCATCCCGGACGGAGACGCGGGATAGGGCTTGGCTTTTTCTTCGAGCAGATGCGGCGCGTGGTCAGAGCCCAGAACGTCCACCGTGCCGTCGCCAATACCTGTCCAAATTCCCGTACGATGACGCTTATCGCGCACGGGCGGGTTCATCTGGATCAACGTGCCAAGCATCGCGTAGTCATCTGCGGATAGGGTTAAATGATGCGGCGTTGCCTCGCAGGTGGCGACGTCCTTGTTTTGGCGCAGGAACTCAATTTCTTCAGCGGTCGAGATATGTAGAACATGGATTCGGGCGCGGGTCTTGCGGGCAATGGCAACGAGACGCTCGGTGCATTTCAGCGCGGCGATCTCATCACGCCAAATAGGATGCGACGATGGATCGTTTTCGACGCGCAAATTCATGCGCTCGTTGAGACGGTACTCGTCCTCGGAATGAAAGGCGGCACGACGGCGTGTGTTTCTCAAAATTGAGGCAACACCCCCGTCATCCTCGACCAAAAGATCGCCGGTGGAAGATCCCATAAATACCTTGATGCCCGCCGCTCCCGGGAGCCGTTCCAATTCGCCGACGATTGGCGCGTTCTCGCGCGTGCCGCCGACCCAGAATGCGAAGTCGCAGTGCATACGGTGATGGGCGCGTTTGACCTTGTCGGCCAAAGCGGCCTCGCTTGTCGTCAGCGGTTTGGTGTTGGGCATCTCGAAGACGGTGGTGACACCACCCAAAACTGCCGCACGGGAGCCTGTCTCGAGGTCTTCCTTGTGCTCAAGGCCGGGTTCGCGGAAATGCACTTGGCTATCGATGACGCCCGGCAGGATATGGAGGCCTGTGCAGTCAATGGTCTCACCGGCGGCTTCGGACGCGAAGGTACCGAATGCGGCGATGCGACCGTTGATGATGCCGACATCGCGCTGACCCTTGCCGTCATGATTGACGACGGTGCCGCCTTTCAGGATGAGATCGAAATTCATGGAATGCTTCGCCTTACCGTGTGACCGTCTCAGGTTTAGAGCATAGTGACGATTCATGGAACCGTCACGTCGCTCTTTGATGATTTCAACTAAAGCGGAAATGCTTGTTCTTGAATCGTCGCATTGTCCTTTGCATTTGATGATTCCATCAAATGCGAAAATGCTCTAGTTACCGGTATATCCAAGTCTAGGACACCGCGATCAATGCCCGTTTCAATTCTTCCCAACCGTTCCTTGATTCGCGTTTCCGGCGCGGAGGCGATGCATTTTCTGCACAATCTGGTCACGGGCGATATTGAAGGTTTGGGCTTGGGGGAGTTGGTTCCCGGAGCGCTACTGACGCCACAGGGGAAAATCCTGTTTGATTTTCTGGTTTCCCGGGACGGTGATGCTTTGGTTCTTGAGTGCCTCACTGATATCGCCGGTGATTTTGCCAAGCGTTTGAAATTTTACCGGTTGCGGGCGAAAGTTGACATAGAACTGCAAGAACAGGCGCTTGTCTCTGTTGGCTTCCAAAATGAATCGGGTGCTTCAGGGAGTGATTCAAGTTCGGTAGGCGTGATGATTGACCGGCGCTTTTCGAATGAGACCAATGTCAGACGACATTATGGGACTTCTTTAGAAAGTGACGCGGGCGAGGCAGTTTATGATCATTTGCGTATTCAAAATGGCATTGCTGAAGGCGGCAGCGATTATGCGTTTGGCGACATGTTTCCGCACGACGTAAACCTCGACCAAATCAAAGGCGTTTCTTTTTCCAAGGGCTGTTATGTCGGGCAGGAAGTCGTCTCGAGGATGCACCATCGGGGCACGGCGCGGCGGCGGGTGTTGATCGCATCGGGTGCCGCGCCCTTGGCGGCGCATGCTGAAATGACAGTTGGCGGCCGTGTTATCGGAGCGTTGGGATCGGCGGTCGGCAACAAGGCGCTGGCACTCGTACGGATCGACAAGGCGAAAAATGCCATGGATACTGGCACAGAAATCTTGGCGGGCGATGTTCCAATTTCTTTGACCCTGCCTCCAAACGTCACCTTCTCATGGCCTGAAACCTTGAGTATGGACGAATGAGCGCCCGTGCGTGGCAGCGCATGCTTTCGGGGCGCAGGCTGGATTTACTGGACCCGTCGCCGCTTGATGTGGAGATCGAGGACATTGCGCATGGCCTTGCCCGCGTTGCGCGCTGGAACGGGCAAACAAATGGCGACCACGCGTTTTCCGTAGCTCAGCATTCGCTGCTGGTTGAGGATGTATTTGCCCGCATGCAGCCTGACTCAACATCGTCGTCGCGGTTGACTGCACTGCTTCACGACGCGCCGGAATATGTGATCGGCGACATGATTTCGCCGTTTAAGGCGGTGGTGGGTGGTGGCTACAAGCTGGTCGAAAACCGGCTTCAAACCGCGATCCATTTGCGATTTTCGCTCCCTGCCGATACGGCGGCAGGGCTCTATAAAGAGGTCAAACGCGCGGATACAATCGCTGCCTATTTCGAAGCCACACTCTTGGCAGGCTTTGCCGATAAGGAGGCGGAAAAATTCTTCGGCCGTCCGCGCGGATTTTCGCCGGACATGTTTGACCTTGCCCCGCTTCCCGCCCTAAAGGCGCAGCAGAAGTTTTTGCAGCGCTTTCACGCGCTCGATATTGGCCGCCAAGCTTGAAAGAACATCATGCCAAAGATCATTGTCTCGTCGCTCGCCAAACTGCATGACACTGTACGCGAGCATGGTGCGCGGCGGATATTGACGCTCATCAATGCTGCAACGCCGGTGCCAAGACCCGAGGAAGTGGCCGCACACGACCATCTCTTCCTTGGCTTTAATGATATTACCGAACCGATGGACGGCATGGTCGCACCGAGCGAGGCGCATGTGCATGAAGTCATCCGCTGGGCGCGTGAATGGGATCGAAACGCACCGATGGTGATCCATTGTTTTGCTGGTATTTCGCGCTCGACCGCGGCGGCGTATATATCGGCCCTGACGTTGAACCCTCAACTCGACGAACTCGCGCTCGCCAAAGAGCTACGCAAACGTGCACCGACAGCGACGCCGAATATCAGGCTGATTGGTTTTGCCGATGACATTCTAAAGCGCGGCGGCAAGATGGTGGATGCCATCAATGCCATCGGACGCGGCGCGGAAGCGTTTGAGGGTGTTCCGTTCGAGGTTCCGAGCAAGCTCTAGACTCTCTGAAAGCATTCATCATGAGCAAGCCATCCTGCGGGATCGACTTTGGCACATCCAACTCGACGGTGGGAATGATGTTGGCGGGCCATGTCGCTTTGGTGCCATTGGAAGGTGCGAACCTCAATATTCCAAGCGCTGTCTTTTTCCACTTCGAGCGCGGCAGTGCGCATTTCGGTCGTGCGGCCGTGGAGTGCTACATTGAAGAACACAACGGGCGTTTTATGCGCTCGATGAAGAGTGTGCTCGGAAGCTCGCTGATGAACGACAAGACGCGGATCGGGCCGCGCTATATCACTTTCGGCGAGATAATCGGGCAATTTATCGGGCATTTGAAGAATGTCGCCGAGGCGCACTCCGGCGAAAAGATCGAGC
>JANOYJ010000222.1:0-2814 GCA_031428815.1 Phyllobacterium sp. | reverse complement strand
CTGGCCGCCAAGGGCCGCGCTGTATCCAAGTCCGCACTGATGAATGCCGCCTGGCAGAGCGAGAATATCGAGGAAAGCAATCTCGCCGTTCAAATTGCGGCATTGCGAAAAAGCCTTGGTAGGACAAAGAACGGAGAGGACTGGATCGCGACGGTGCAGCGTGTCGGATACCAGTTTGTTCATCATGGTCATGCCCCGCCTATAGAGGAGCAGGATGCCGGGACGGCTCTGATTGGCGACGAGAGACCGTCTATCGCGGTTCTGCCTTTCGCCAATTTAAGTAGCGACCCGGAGCAGACTTTTTTCAGCGACGGTGTGACGGAGGACATTATCATTGAACTGGCACGCTGGCGGCTGCTTTCGGTTCGCTCCAGATCCGCCTCGTTCAGGTTCCGCAGCGAGACTGCTGATATAGGCCAAATCGCGGTCGCGCTGAATGTCCGGTACATTGTCGAGGGCAGCGTGCGCCGGATCGGCGAGCGGCTTCGCATTAATGTACAGTTGATCGACGCAGAGACCGGCAATGAAGTCTGGGCAGAGAAATATGACCGGGACGCCGGGGAACTATTTGAGCTGCGCGACCAACTCGTCAGCACTATTGTTAGCACATTGGTCGGCCGGATGCAGTTTGCCGCTGCCGGGCGGGCAAGCCGAAAGCCGACCGCGAGCTTGCTCGCCTATGAATGCGTCTTGAAGGGCAATGCATTGCCATGGCGCGATTCTGCGGCAAACGCCGAAGCGAGGCGCCTGTTTGAGCGCGCAATAGAACTTGATCCAAATTACAGTCACGCACACGCCCTGCTTGCCACTATGTATTTGGAGAAGTGGCAGGATGATCCGGGAAAATCCGACACCGCTCTGCATCAGGCGTTTGAACTGGCGAACCGGGCAGTCCAGCTTGACAGCGGCGAAAGCACCGCTTTCGCCATTTTGGCTGTCATCTGCATCAAGCGGCGCTCATTTGATCTTGCCCTGCAGTATGTAAACCGGGCCATAGAGATCAATCCGAACAATCAATGGAACAGGGCTGATCTCGGAATTATTCTAACGCAGGTCGGGGAAGTCGAAGAGGCTTTGAAGTGCTTCCAGCTTGCCAGAGAGATCGACCCCTATTTCGACCCGCCATGGTTCTGGAAGTGCCTCGGCCAGGCTCAAATGGTTTTGCGCCAGTATGAGGCGGCCGTTGCAGCATTCGAGCGTGTTCATGACTGCACATATTGGGTTGCGGCGCTCATGGCGGCCTGCCATGCGAGACTGGGTCACAGCGAACGCGCGTCGGCCTGTGTTGCCAAGTGCCTGGAATTGCAACCTTATTTTTCAACAAGCCATTGCGTGACGAAACAACCGTTCAAAAATCCAGCCGATGCCGAGCACCTCGCCGAAAGCCTGCGCATGGCAGGGCTTCCGGAGTGATAGCACCTTCGGCCAATTTCGAATTGTCGACAGGTCACGCCGCAGCATCAAACGCATAAATCCAGTCCAGCCCGTCCATGAATTTCCCGCTGAAAGTACGAAACACGCGGTCACGGACTGTCGCGGTCAATCCATCGGCATGATAGGCAAAGCGGTTGATTTCGGTGCGACGCGCGATGTGTTTGATGCGCTGGCGCCGTAAATTCTCGTAAGCGGGAAGCGCCAGTGTGGGTTCGCTGCGATGCGCGGCAAGACATGCTGCAAGCGTCCAAGCGTCTTCAATCGCCATTGCCGCGCCTTGCGCGCCAAAGGGTGCCATGGCATGCGCCGCATCGCCGATCAGCATCATTGAGCGTCCGTCCGACCATTTCTGGTCGGGCTTCATGATATGAATCGGATATGAGCTCCAATCGCGCAACTTCATCAGGAACTGCGCGAGTTCCGGTTCCAGGAGGCCAAATTCGCTTGGTAAAGCGACATTACTCCCGCGCCCGTTCCAATCGGTTTCAGACCGGGCCCCGCGTGTAATTGCCACGAGATTGAGAGTGCTGCAATTGCGCAGGGGATAGGCGACAAGATGCGCCTTGGGCGCAATGAAAGCGCCAACCTGCCTGCCGTCCAGTAAGGCGCGTAACGCAGCAGGAAGCAGCATGTCTGCGCGCAGCATTTTGCGATAGGCGACGCTGCCCGAAAAGCTCGCGCCCTCAACCGAGAGACGCGCACGAAGATTGGACCAGACGCCATCCGCCCCCACCAGAAACATGCCTTCCGCCTCTGAGACGCCTTTGTCGGAAGTCACCGAAACGGTTACGCCATTGGCATGCGCTGCAAAATCGGTGACTTCGGAGCCTGGATGTATTGTGATCGCGACGCGGCTCTTGGCCTCATCATGCAACGCCGCATGAAGATCAGCGCGAAAGACCGCCAGATAGGGCGCATGCCAACGCTCCACCGCGTTGCCAACACTAAGGGTCAACACAGGCTTAGCCGTCCGAGCCGAAGCGAGCACGATAGCATCCACCGGCACCGCCAAATCGACGAGCCGCGGTAAAACGCGCATTTTCTCGAGAAGCCGCGTCGCGTTCGGCGTCAATTGCAGACCCGCACCGGATTGCTGCGCCTCAACGGCTTTTTCGAACACTGTGACGGCAAAGCCGTTTTGCTCCAGAGCGAGCGCCGCAGAAAGCCCGGCAATCCCGCCGCCTGCGATCAAGATGTGGCGCTTCTGCATCAAAAAAAGATCAAGCGGCTTGGTCGTGATACACTGCGCCGGTTGGAACGGTTTGGCTGGCACTAAGTGAGGCGTTGTAGCGATAAAGCGTCGAGCAATAGGGGCAGACTTTTTCTGAATCCGAACCCATATCAAGAAACACATGCGGATGGTCAAACGGCGGGTTGGCT
>JANOYJ010000221.1:0-4545 GCA_031428815.1 Phyllobacterium sp. | reverse complement strand
CAGGTGTCAGCGAGATAAAATCCCAAAAATTGTCGTGGGCTGACTGAGCCTGCGGAAACCCACGATCCGGCTCCGGCTTTACTGCGTGAACAAGATCGGGAAAACGGATAGCGTCCTGTATGAAAAAAACCGGGATGTTGTTGCCAACGATGTCCCAGTTGCCTTCCTGGGTATAGAGCTTGACAGCAAATCCGCGCACGTCGCGTGCCAGATCAGCAGAACCCTTACTGCCTGCGACTGTGGAGAAACGGACAAAGGCCGGTGTCTTTTCACCGGGGCGTTGAAAAATGTCCGCCTTGGTGAATTTTGCAAGAGATTCGTACGTTTCAAAATAGCCGTGCGCGCCGTAGCCGCGTGCGTGCACGACGCGCTCAGGGATGCGTTCATGATCGAAGTGGAAAATCTTTTCGCGAAAGTGAAAATCCTCAATCAAAGACGGGCCGCGCGGGCCAACCTTTAAGGTATTATGGTCGTCCGACACCAAGCCGCCTTGCGCGGTCGTGAGCACGGGACCATCACTATCGGCCACCTGATGCAGTTCCCCGCCAGCTCCCCTGACAAGTTTCTGATCATGAATAACAACGTCGTCCGCGCGTAGTGATTTAGAAGCCATGTGATTTTCTCCATTTCCAAGTGAACGCGGAAGGGAGAAGTTCGTTCCGGCATCTAACAATGATTGGGCTTGGAACCATTGCTCGACAAAATACTTTCTTCGCCGTGGCAACTCATGGAGAAAATGATGGCACAAGATAACCAACGCACAGACAAAGACTCCGACAAGACGAAAAGCGGTTCTGGCAGTGGATCAAAATCCGGTGGCGGATCCTCCGGTAGCAGTTCGACCGGCAGCAAGACTGCGGGAGGAAAGTCATCCTCCAGTTCAAAATCTAAGTAGCGAAACTGCTGGATCAGTCTTAACAAGTTGGTCCGGCGGTTTTTAAACAGTAAACGTTTTCGGCCCATTCACTCCAGAACGGTTTCCAAACTTTTGTCCGCCTTGCTGTTTGCGGTAGATATTCCAATAAAGAACGCCTTCCAGATGGTCTATGGAGGAATCCGATGAACACATTTGTGCGTGCTAATGGGTTAACTATCGTTTTGACGGTCATGTTCTTGGCGTCACTTTTCGGCATGGTTCTGACAGGCCACGCACACTTTGGTCATCAGCTTGCCGAACACGGTCTTTCCGGCCTTTCAGTTTTTGAGTATATGCTGACCGGTGATTTTGTTTCTGCCGTATTTGAAAACTGGGAGAGCGAGTTTCTCCAGATGGCCGTATACGTTATACTGACAGCGGTTCTGTTTCAGAAGGGATCGGCAGAGTCCCGTGACCCGGACGAACCTGAGCGGGAACATGACGCTTTGTCTGGTAAGGCTCGGAGAGTTTCGCCGGTCCGGTCATTTTTATACAGTCATTCGCTGGGACTTGTTTTGACGATGCTGTTTGCAGTGAGTTTTGTCCTGCACTGGATTGCCAGCACCAAGGCTGCAAATGCCGAGCAGCTTATGCATGGCCGTGCTGCAAAAACCTTTTTTCAGTATATTGGAGATTCGCAACTTTGGTTTGAGTGCTTCCAGAATTGGCAGTCAGAATTCCTTTCGACAGGCGTGTTGGTCGTTCTATCTATTTTTCTGCGACAGCAAGGCTCGCCTGAATCGAAGCCGGTAGCTGCTCGCAATGATGAGACGGGCGCTTGACGCATAGGCTAACGAAGCGCCATGAGAACAACAATCCCGGCAACGATCAGTAGACAACCAGCCACTTCATAGCGATTGATTTTCTCGCGAAAGAAAAATACCGACGTTGCAAAGGCGAACAGCATTTCAACCTGCGCCAACGCTTTGACCACAGCGGCGTTTTGCAATGTCATGGCGGTGAACCAGCCAAGCGAGGCGGATGCACCGGCGATGCCGACGATCAAAGCTGGTTTCCACGCCCTGCGGATGAGCTCAAACTGCTCCGGTTCGCGTAGCGCCATCCAAAGCGCCATGACCACGGTTTGGAAGACAATGACGAAGCCCAGCGTCACCGCGGCTTGCATGAAAAAATTCGGGCCACCCAAGGCGAGTGATGCCGCGCGATAGGAAATGGCGGAGAAGCCAAAGCCCGCGCCAGAGACAATGCCGATCATCGCGGTGCGTTGACTAATGGAGGTGACCAGCGAGCGAAGGCTAATTTGAGATCGTGCCACGGAAATTAACATGACGCCGATGACGCAGATCGCAATGGCGATCACCGTCGGCTGCGTGATGCGTTCACCGAGGAAGATCAATCCGAACAGTGCCGCTTGTGCCGGTTCGGTACGGGAGTAGGCCGTGCCGACGGCAAAGTTCCGGAACGAAAAGAGGTGGACCAGCAAAAACGTCGCCGCGATTTGTGATAATCCGCCGATAACCATCCACGTCAAAAAGCGTACGCTAATGGGTGGAAATTCATACCCGACCCAAAAGTGGAGCACCGTGACTAAAGCCAACACAAATGGCATCCCAAAACCAAAGCGCACAAAGGTCGCGCCGGTGGTGCCCATCGCGCCTTTCAGATATTTCTGTAGCGAGGAGCGGATGTTTTGCAGGAAAGCTGCAATGAGGGTGATGGGTATCCAGAGTTCCATTGCGCCCTCTTCGGCGGACCCGATGGAAAATGCAAGACGTGATGGTGTCAGCTTTTCAATGTCTCACTTAAATGCGCACCGAGCCTCAGTGCCAAAGCCACAATTGTCGTCGTCGGATTGCATTGACCGGACGTCGGAAAGACAGAAGAACCTGCGACATAGAGGTTCTCCATGCCATGCACTTTGCAATTGCGATCAACGACACTTTTCTTTGGATCTTCACCCATACGGGTTCCACCCATGTGATGGTGTCCGGCAAGTTCCTGATCGGTCGGGTACTTCGAATTGTTTGTGACCCATTCTTCAATACGTACGCGCCCGAGATTGTTCGTTACCAGCGTCTCACCGAAGAGCTGTAAGCCTTCCAGCAAGGTCCGGTGCTCGAGCTCGCCCTTTTTCCAATGGAGGTCGATTTGGGGAACGCCTGCGGCATCCTTCCTAGTCGGGTGGAGCGCGACGTGGTTAGTGAATATTGGTGATTGCTCCCATCCGACATAAAGTTGGGCCGCGCAGCGCAAATGTTGTCTCAAGCCTTTGGCGACCCATTCCGCTATTCCCGGCGCATGGCAAGCGAGATCCGCAACCATCGCCTTAACGCCGGGATAGGGTCTCTCAATCAACCGGATGCCGAAATTCATGATCTGCCGGTCATTGATAGCCTTTGCAGACGGCGAGAAAAATGCCTCACCCTCTGAATCATGCTCAAACATTGACGCATCGAACAGAATGGCATCACCGCCTTCAAATTGCGGATGCTCCATCCAGTACCGGCCAAGCGCCGCCGGTTCCGGCACGACGCTGCCAAAAGTTTTCACGTTCGACCAAAGCAGCAGCCGTGAATTCTCCAAACCACCCGTGCAGACTACAAATGTAGGGGTGGAAAATTCACCCGCTTCCGCTCCATTTGACCAAAGTTTGGCGGCAGTGACACGTTTTGCATCACCGGCAAGTTCGGTAACATACGTATTGAGGACGAGTGCTATCCTGTCGCTTTTCTTGATCTCTTCGCGGAACTTTTCACCAAAACGTACCGCTTGGCTTTTGATGAGTTGTACCCAACGAATATCGTCTGAAATGGCTTTATCCGGTTTGAACGGAACGAGATCGAGTATGTCATGAACCTTGTCGAGGAAGGGTTCGATGTCGCTGCGCTTAATGGGCCAACCGCTATCGGGCACATGCGTCTTTGCCTCGAAATCTACCGCATCCAGCACCCGGCACCAGCCTGCCCAATGATTGGAAGAGCCGCCGAAAAAACGTAACCGTGTGACATCAAGACCGAAATACGGGTCGCCTTCGGTGACACCCTTATAGAACGCTTGAGAGTCATCGCTAAAATCGAGGCCACCTGCCTCGAAAATCACAACAGGAATTCCCGCGGCGGCTAGATCTCTCGCTATTGTCACGCCGGCAGGACCTGAGCCGGTAATGCAAACCTGCGGCTGAAATCCCGAGGCGCGAAACGCGGCCATGCCTTCAAAAATCATGCCAGATCGCTCCGGTGCAACACCCAGCCATTAACTAGGACGAACTCATCTTTGTTAGCCGCGCGGTTCATGAAACTATTTGGCAAAATGGCACTGGCAACCGCGAGATGCGAAACTGTTGCTATAAAGTCTCTGCGCGATAGCATGAGCTCCGGCTTCATGATTGCGACCCCCTGAAGTACGCTGAGTGTTCCGCTTTAGTGCAACCGGGTTACACAAGAATTAAACTGTGCTTGCGGTTGACGCTGGTGACTCTCAATTCCTTGTTCGCAACGCATCCAAATCATGGCATACAAGAAACATGACAAATCACCCTTCAAAATCCGATTTCGACCATGTCACAACATGGATTTTCGATCTTGATAATACGCTATATCCACATCATTCCAATCTGTTCTCGCAGATTGACGTGAAGATGACCTCCTACGTCGCGCAATTGCTCGGAC
>JANOYJ010000220.1:0-2462 GCA_031428815.1 Phyllobacterium sp. | reverse complement strand
GTCACGCTTGAAAGCCTTGCGGTAGATTCCTTCTACATGTCCCGCATCGCCTTTGGTCGCGAGTTTGCGGATAAAAACTGCGTCATCCTTGGCAATGTCAATGTCAACTCACCGCTGGTCTGGGACGGCACCATGACGACGGTGCTGCGCGCCTATGCGCGGGCCAACCAAGCCGCTGTGATTGTGCCGTTCATCCTCGGCGGAGCCATGGGTCCGGTAACAAACGCAGGCGCGATAGCGCAAGCGCATGCCGAAACGATGGCCGGATGCGCCTTGACGCAATTGGAGCGTAAAGGCGCGCCGGTCATTTATGGAAACTTCCTCTCGTCCATGTCGCTGCGTTCCGGCTCGCCGACATTTGGCACGCCCGAGCCTGCAATCGGCTCCATGGTCATCGGGCAGTTGGCACGTCGTTTGAACTTGCCGCTACGCTGCGCCGGAAACTTCACCACATCGAAACTGCCTGACGCGCAGGCGATGAATGAGGGCACCATGTCCATGCTCTCCGCCGTGCATTGCGGCGCGAATTTCATTCTGCATTCGGCCGGTTTTCTCGACGGGCTGTTGTCGATGTCCTACGAGAAATTCATCATGGATGCCGACTTCTGCGGCGCTTTGCATTCATACCTTGAGGGCGTGGTCGTCGATGACAATTCGCTCGCCATGTCGGCATTCGAAGAGGTAGGCCCCGGCAGCCACTTTTTCGGCTGCGGCCACACAATGCAAAACTATGAGACGGCATTTTGGGACACGAATGTTGCCGACAACGAACCGTTTGAAAAATGGGAAGCCTCAGGCAGTCACGACGCCGCATTTCGCGCCAATAAACGCTGGAAAAAAATGCTGGCTGACTATGAAGCACCGCCTTTGGACGAAGCGATCAATGAGGAACTGCAAAGCTTCATTGATCGCCGCAAAGGCGAAATGGTGGATGCGTGGTATTGACGCCGATGGATAGCAAACTTCCGCAGACGATGGCTGCTGTTTTGACCACGGGTCACGGCGGATATGACATGTTGCAATACCGGACTGATGTGCCGCGACCCGGGCCCAAGGCAGGTGAGGTGCTTATCCGCGTCGGCGCGGCGGCGGTGAACAACACCGACATCAACACCCGCATCGGCTGGTATTCGAAATCGGTCGGCGGTGCGACGTCCGATGGCGGCGCGGAAAATGCGGATGACGCGTCATGGAGCGGAGAGCCGCTCAAATTTCCACTGATCCAAGGCGCGGATGTGTGTGGACGCATTGTTGCAGTTGGTGAAGGCGTCAGTCCGGATCGCATCGGTGAGCGCGTGATTGTGCCGACCATGCAGCCTGCGCCGGGCGGCGAAAAATTCGATGTTTTCACCCTTGGTTCGGAATGCAACGGAGGCTTTGCACAGTTTGTCACCATGCGGGAGAGCCAAGCCTATCTTGTGAATTCCACGCTTTCTGACGTCGAACTGGCATCCTTCCCCTGCGCCTATTCGACGGCGGAAAACCTGTTACACCGCGCTGACGTGCAGGCCGCAGAGACCGTCTTCATCACTGGCGCGTCCGGCGGTGTCGGCTCCGCCGCCGTGCAGTTGGCGCGGCGGTGCGGCGCGGTGGTCATTGCACAGGTGGGCGCTGAGAAGGCGTCCGCGCTCCTCGCTCTTGGCGCGTCAAAGACGGTGGATCGCAACGCCGATCTCTTGGAAGAACTCGGAGCGGAATCGGTTGATGTCGTCGTTGATGTTGTCGGCGGCGGACAGTGGCCATCGCTGTTGAGCATTCTACGACGCGGCGGGCGCTACGCCGTATCCGGCGCGATTGCTGGCCCTATCGTCAGCCTTGATCTGCGCACACTGTACCTTAAAGACCTGACATTTTTGGGCTGCACGGCGCAGCATCCCGACGTGTTTCCAAACCTTGTCTCCTACATTGAACGGGGCGAGATCCGGCCGCTTGTGGCAAAGACGTTTCCGCTCAAAGACATTGTTGCCGCCCAGCAATTGTTTCAAACAAAAAACCATGTCGGCAAGATCGTGCTTGTCCCGCCGCAGGATTAATCCATGACCAACGACCCGCTCCTCCAACCCTTCCAGCTCAAGCACCTCACACTTCGCAACCGGATCATGACAACCAGCCACGAGCCGGCCTATCCGGAAGACGGCATGCCGAAGGACCGCTACCGCGCCTATCATGTCGAGCGCGCCAAGGCGGGGATCGCGATGACGATGACGGCGGGTTCTGCTGCGGTGTCGAAGGATTCGCCGCCGGTTTTTAACAATGTCCTCGTCTACAAGGACGAGGTGGTAAAATGGATGAAGCTGCTCGTTGATGAGTGCCACGATCACGGCGCGGCGGTGATGATCCAGCTGACGCATCTCGGACGGCGCACGCGCTGGGACAAGGGCGACTGGCTGCCCACCGTCTCACCCTCGCACAAGCGCGAGGCGGCGCACCGCGCGTTCCCCAAGCTCATCGAAGACTGGGAC
>JANOYJ010000219.1:0-8120 GCA_031428815.1 Phyllobacterium sp. | reverse complement strand
GTTCAGTATCGCTGAAAAACCGCTCGCCGCGATCCGTGGCAAATTCTCCGCCGGTCGCTCATCGGTACAGGAAACAGCGCTGACCATCGACACAATGCTTAGTGCCAATGGTTATCTCATCGATCCACATACCGCGGTCGGTGTTAAAGTCGCCCGTGAAATGCCGGGTTCGCAGACGCCGATGGTGGTACTTTCCACGGCTCATCCCGCAAAATTCCCCGATGCTGTTCGCTCCGCTAGCGGTGTTTCTCCGGCGCTTCCGGCGCATCTTGCCGATCTAATGCAAAGAAAAGAGAGCTTGACGCGCTTGCCTTCTGACATAAAACAGATCCAAGACTATATAAGCCGTCATACAAGAGCGGCTTCCTAGGGAGTATCCATATGGCTGTAGAAGTCAGTCGCCTGTCGAACGGGCTGACCGTAGTCACCGAAAACATGCCGCATGTTGATAGCGTCGCGCTTGGCATTTGGGTGAAATCGGGTGCCCGGAGCGAAACGCCCGAAGAGCATGGCATCGCGCATCTTCTCGAACACATGGCCTTCAAGGGCACGACTAAGCGCAGCGCTTGGGACATTGCGGTCGATATTGAGAATGTCGGCGGCGAGATCAATGCGGCGACGAGTGTTGAATCCACCTCCTACTATGCCCGCGTGATGAAGGAAGACCTGCCGCTCGCAGTGGATATTCTTTCGGACATTCTGACCGATTCCAGCATTGATAATGCCGAACTGAAGCGCGAGCAGCATGTTGTCTTGCAGGAAATCGGCGCGGCGCACGATACGCCGGATGATGTCGTCTTCGACCGCTTTACGGAAACGGCCTTCCGCAATCAGACCATTGGCCGTGCCATTCTCGGCACGCCTGAGACGGTTCAGGGCTTCACAGCCAAGCAATTGCATGGCTTCATCAACCGCCATTACAGCGCTGACCGCATGGTCGTATCTGCTGCCGGCGGCGTGGACCATGCCGCGTTTGTCGTGGAAGTCGAGAAGCGCCTCGGCACTTTCCGTGCGCGCTCCGACGGCAAATTACCGGAACCGGCGCATTATGTCGGCGGTGACTACCGCGAGCATCGCGACCTGATGGATGCGCAATTCCTTATCGGTTTTGAAGGCCGCGCTTATCACGTCAAGGATTTCTACGCTTCGCAGCTGCTATCGATGATTCTTGGCGGCGGCATGTCTTCACGACTGTTTCAGGAAGTGCGCGAAAAACGCGGGCTGTGCTATTCGGTCTATGCTTTCCATTGGGGTTTCTCGGACACTGGAATTTTTGGCATTCACGCAGCGACCGGTCAGGATGACCTTGAAAAGCTCGTGCCGCTCATCCTCTCCGAACTTCGCCGCGTCAGCCAAGATTTGTCAGAGGCCGAAGTGGACCGGGCCCGCGCGCAATATCGCGCCAGCCTGTTAATGTCAGCCGAGAGCGCTTCCAGCCGTTCCGGCCAAATTGCACGGCAAATGATCCTGTTCGGTAGAACGGTGACCACTGAAGAATTGATGGACCGTCTGTCGAAGATCACAGTTGAGCGGCTGAAAGATTTGGCACATCGCCTGTTCGTTGACACGACACCGACTATTGCCGCCATTGGTCCGGTCTCAAAGCTCATGAGCTATGAAGACATTTGCGCCGCGTTATCCGACCGTGAGCCTATCGCGCAAAAGATTGCGGTTTAGCCGCCAAGGCGGCACGCTGATGGCCTTCACGCTCTTCCAAAAAGCCGAAGCGCCTCTTTCCGGGCAGCGTATCGTCTTACGCGCCCCACTTGCCAAAGATTACGCCGCGTGGGCAAAACTTCGCCGTGAAAGCCGCATGTTTTTAGAGCCGTGGGAGCCCTCTTGGACCCGCGATGAATTGGAACGCAGGGCCTATCGCGAGCGACTTTCCCGCTACCGACAAGAACGGCGTGACGGCTCGGGATTCGTCTATTTTATTTTTTCAGAAGCAACTTCTGAACTCATTGGCGGCATAACACTCGGCCATATCAAGCGAGGAGTCGCGCAATCCGGTGTCATCGGTTATTGGATGGGAGAGCGGTTTGCCGGTCAAGGCTATATGAGCGAAGCTGTAGATGTGATTAAACGTCACGCATTTGGACCGCTTGCATTGCACCGCGTCGAAGCGGCCTGTATTCCCGATAACGAGCGTTCAGTGCGGCTTCTGAAAAAAGCCGGATTTGAACTGGAGGGTCAACTTCGATCCTACTTGAAAATCAATGGTCGCTGGCGCGATCATCTGCTGTTCTCTTATGTTCAAGAGAATGGTGTACGGGGAGGTTGATACAGTTTGACGATTGGTAACGGAAACATCTTTCCGTCGGTGTGGCGTTGTTTGGCTTTGACATTTGTCTGGGCCATGCTTTCCGTGATGGCATTTGCCGTCGAGCCTATCAAAATCACCAAGGAAGACACGGCGCTGGATCTAACCCGTGCTGTCGAAATGTATTCCAACCAGGGTGACAAACTGACGGTTTCAACGGCCCCTGGCCCAGATGGCATTGTTCGCCGCATCGAGGTGGAGTCCGATCCCGGCAAAACATCCGGCGATTGGGCAGTGTTTGCACTCGCCAACAACACCGACGCGCAGATTGACCGTTTGATCGTGGCGCCGCATTTTCGTCTGGCTAAGTCCGGCTTTATCTGGCCTGATTTGGGTTCAAAACGCATTCTCTCAATCACACCCAGTGAAGGCTTTGCGCTCGATCACCAACAAAGTGCCGACGCTGATATTTTTCTCGTCACGCTTAATCCGGGCACAGTCGTGACCTTCGTTGCCTCGCTCGCCGTCCCCAAGCTCCCGCAAATTTATCTCTGGGCACCGGATTCCTACAAGGACACTGTCAACGCCTACACGCTCTATCGCGGCATTGTGCTCGGCATTGCCGGGCTACTGGCATTGTTCCTAACGATCTTGTTCGTTGTCAAAGGCACGGCTGTTTTCCCCGCCACCGCAGCGCTCGCTTGGGCGGTTTTAGCGTATATTTGCGTTGATTTCGGGTTTTGGAGCAAACTCATCGAAATTGCGCCCGGCAATGAACAAATGTGGCGCGCCAGTACCGAAGTCGCGCTCGCGGCCACGCTCGTGGTTTTTCTCTATGCGTATCTTAATCTCAACCGCTGGCATGACCATTTCAGCTATGGCGTTCTGGCTTGGCTCGTCGGCCTTGTGCTTCTGTTTGGGGTTGCGATCTATGATTCGCCGGTTGCATCCGGCATTGCCCGCATTTCACTGGCGGTAACCGCGACAGTCGGGGCGGGTTTAGTCCTATTTCTTGCGACCCGAAAATTTGACCGCGCGATAATGCTGATTCCGACCGGCATCATGATTATTCTATGGATGGTCGGGGCTTACATGACCGTCTCCGGTCGACTTGATAATGACATTGTTCAACCGGCGCTGGGCGGCGGCTTGGTGCTGATCGTTTTGCTCATCGGCTTTACGGTGATGCAGCACGCCTTCGCCGGGGGCGCTTTGCAACAGGGCCTGTTCAGCGACTTGGAACGGCAAGCCATGGCGATCGCCGGCTCCGGCGATCTGGTCTGGGATTGGGATGTGCCGCGCGACAAGATTTTGACGCGGCCCGATGTCGGCGAATTGCTGGGGCTGGATACGAATGCGCTGCATGGCGCGGCGCGGGTCTGGCTGCCGCTGTTGCATCATGACGACCGGGACCGTTTCCGCACGACGCTCGATGTCATTGTCGAGCATCGCCGCGGCCGCATTGCACAAGACTTCCGGCTTCGCGCGCGTGATGGGCATTATCATTGGTTCACGCTGAAAGCCCGTCCGGTCATCGGCTCAGACGGTGAAGTCATCCGCTGCGTCGGCACAATGGTTGATGTCACAGAACAGAAAAAGGGCGAGGAGCGGCTTTTGCACGACGCCGTGCATGACAATCTCACCGGACTTCCCAATCGCCGGCTGTTTCTCGACCGCTTGGAAAGCTCAATCGCTTTTGCCAAAGCGCAGGATAAATTCCGTCCGACGGTGTTCGTCATCGATATTGACCGGTTCAAACAGGTCAATGACGGGCTTGGTATGTCGGCAGGTGATACGATTCTGTTGACGCTTGCGCGGCGCATTTTTCGTTTATTGAAGCCGCAGGACACACTGTCGCGGCTTTCCGGCGACCAGTTCGGCCTTATTCTTTTGTCCGAACAAGAGCCTGCCCGAATCGCGACCTTTGCCGAAGCGGTGAAGACCGCGATTAAGGCGCCGATCACCTTTGCCAAGCGCGAAATCATTCTCACCGCCTCGCTTGGTCTCATGACATGGACAAGCCCGCAAGCCACAGCAGAAGACCTCATTAAAGATGCCGAGCTTGCCGTATTCCAAGCCAAACGGCTGGGTGGCGACCGGATTGAGCCGTTCCGCCCCGCCTTCCGCACAGTGGGTGCCGACAAGCTCCAAATCGAGTCGGACCTGCGGCGCGCCGTAGAGCGGAACGAACTGAATGTCGTTTATCAACCGATTGTGCGACTTGCCGATATGAAGATTGCAGGGTTTGAGGCCCTGATGCGCTGGGAGCATCCGCGCCGTGGCCCTATTCCGCCTTCCGAATTCATTCCGCTCGCCGAAAGCTGTGATCTCATCGACCAGATCGGGCAGTTTGCCATGTCGACTGCGGCCGAGAAACTGGCGCAATGGCAGAAGAGCTTGAATGGCCTGCCGATATTCATGTCGGTCAACCTGTCGAGCCGCCAAATCATCAGACGCGATCTCATCAATGATTTGCGCTCGATTTTGAATAAATCGAGTTTCATCCCGGGCACGTTCAAACTGGAACTCACCGAATCCGCTGTTATGGAAAACCCCGAACAAGCGGTGTTCATTCTCAATAAAATCAAGTCGCTTGGCGTCGGCCTGTCGCTCGATGATTTCGGCACCGGCCATTCGTCGCTGTCTTATCTCAGCCAGTTCCCGTTCGACATTATCAAGGTCGATAAGAGCTTCGTCAAAGACGGCAATCCCAAACGCGATGTGCTGCTGCGCTCAATCATCTCCATGGCGCACGACATGGGCCTTGAAGTCGTCACCGAGGGGGTTTCGAGCGAAAAGGACGTGGCGCAATTGCAGGAGCTTAACTGCGAATATGTGCAAAGCTTCCTGTTCGGCGCACCGGTGAATGCGGAGACCGCGTTGAGGTTGGTGCGGGAGCAGAATTTGGAAAAGGTATAGTTCTTAGCGCGTGTCAGGCTATTGATTGATCCATCAAAGCGGAAATGCTCTAAAACTCAACGCCCCGTGGTGTCCAAACGCCATACGCGATGCAATCGAGTGGACCTGCCGAACGTTTGGGGTCAACCATGGTGGTTTGAATCGCACGGACGACGGCGCAATCGCCGGTTCCAACAGCGATGATCTTGTAGGACTTGCCGTCGGAAATATATTTGATGTTGGCAAAGGCGTTATCCGGAAGCGCGATTTTTACGCCCGCTGCTTTGATATTCGGCACCGCACTGACAAAATCCATGAGCTTGCCGCCGGTTTCGGGAAATGCGCCTTTGGCCTTTGAATATTCCGACAATCTTTGAGCCATGCCGATGAGTACATTGAGACGCTGAATGGTCGGGGCGGGTTTTTCGAGACTCAGCAGTAGAGGTTCAATTTTGTTTCTGATTTCTGGCGACAGAGGGGAATCTTGGCTCTCGCCCATTGCCGGGGTCCCCGCGCCTGCCTTCTCAACGTGTTCACCACTCCCCGAGTGTCGCGTCTTCGAAAGCAGGTCTTGTATCATCGGTGCGCCAAACGAGCTCGAAAACAAAAAGAACACGCCGACTGACATGGCCACTGAGACAAAAATATTAACGATCAACGAGCGGAAAAAGAAGTTTCCTACGGGTGACATCAAATTGAATTCCCTCTTAGATTGACATCATGTATATCACTACTCGCTAATGTTGTGAAGTGGCAACTTTACGCGAAGTAAGTGCTTGGGCTATTTACGGGATGCTAATAATCAACTATCCTAAATTAATGATATCTAAATTAAACTCAATATGGAATTTTCGAACTGCGGCCTCAACTCTCAAGACGAGGAAGGCGTTAAGCAGAGTAACGTTTGCACTGACAGCAAGCGCATTTTTTCCGCATGCGGCGTTCGCCGGAACGTATTGTGGCCCTGCTACTCATCCGGCGACAAATGTTGAAATAATCTGCGATGACACCATCACCGCCGCCGATATCGCCGCCAATGCTGTCACTGCAAGTGAATTGGCCGACAACTCCGTAGATAGTGCTGCTATTGTTGCCGACACAATCACCGCTTCAGACATTGCCGCCGACGCCATCACCGCGAGTGAACTTGCCAACAACGCGGTGGACAGTGCCGCAATTGCAGCCGACGCGGTCACGTCGGCAAAGATCGCGGCGGACACCATCACCGCCGCTGACATTGCCGCCGATGCCATCACCGCGAGCGAACTTGCAAACAACGCGGTGGACAATGCGGCAATCGCTGCCGACGCGGTCACGTCTGCCAAGATCGCGGCAGATACCATCATCGCCGCCGATATCGCCGCAAATGCTGTCACTGCAAGTGAATTGGCCGATAATTCCGTCGATAGTGCCGCTATTGTTGCCGATACAATCACCGCAGGCGACATTGCCGCTGATGCCATCACTGCGAGTGAACTTGCTAACAACGCGGTGGATAGTGCGGCAATTGCAGCCGACGCGGTCACGTCGGCCAAAATCGCGGCGGACACCATCACCGCCGCCGATATCGCGACCAATGCTGTCACTGCGAGCGAGCTTGCAGACAATGCTGTGGACAATGCGGCAATTGCGGCAGACGCGGTTACGTCGGCCAAAATCGCGGCAGATACCATCGTAGCCGCCGATATCGCGGCCAATGCTGTCACCGCGAGCGAGCTTGCAGACAATGCCGTGGACAATGCGGCAATTGCAGCAGACGCGGTAACGTCGGCCAAAATCGCGGCAGATACCATTACAGCGGCTGATATCGCCGTCGATGCTATTGGAGCCAGTGAATTGGCCAACAATTCGGTCGATAGCGCTGCAATTATTGACAATTCAATCACAGCCGTCGACATTGCTGACGGTGCCATTGCGACCGCAGACCTTGCAGACGGCGCAGTCACGTCGGCGAAAATTTTGGACGACACGATCACCGCCGCCGACATTGCCGCAAATGCGATAGGTGCAAGCGAGCTTGCCGACAATGCCGTCGATACAGCGGCCATTCAAGACAATGCGGTCACGACAGCCAAGATCGCAGACGGCTCTATTGCGACCGCAGACCTTGCCGACGGCGCAGTTACCTCAGCCAAAATTCTGGACGATATCATCACCGCCGCCGATATTGCCGCAAACGCCATCGGGGCAAGCGAACTTGCCGACAATGCGGTCGATACTACGGCCATCCAAGACAATGCCGTCACTTCGGGGAAAATTGCAGACGGCACTATTGCCACCGCAGACCTTGCTGACGGCGCAGTCACCTCGGCCAAGATACTAGACGATACCATCACAGCCGCCGACATTGCTGCAAATGCCATTACAGCAAGCGAACTTGCGGACAATGCGGTCGATACTGCGGCCATTCAGGACAATGCGGTCATGACCGCCAAGATCGCCGATGGTGCCGTTACCGCGTCTAAAATTGCAAATGATGCCATCACCTCAGCGAAGATTCTGGACGGAACAGTCTCGACTGCTGACCTCGCCGACGGGTCAGTGACCAGCGCTAAAATATTGGATGGTTCGGTTCTCGAGCAAGACTTGGCCGACAATAGCATATCGACCCGCACGATCATGAACAGCGCGGTAACGACCGCCAAAATTAGCGATCAGGCAGTCACGACGGCAAAGATTGCCGACAATGCGGTGACCGAGGCAAAACTTGCGAGCAACTCAGTTTCCAGCCGCACGATACAAGATGGTGCCGTTTCGATGAGCAAGCTCGGCAGCGATGTCATTAACCGCTTCGAGCAACTTGAGAACAAGATCAATACAGTCAATGGCGGCACGTCTTTGGCCATCGCAATGGCCAATATTCCTCAACTCAGCGGCGATAAGAACTTCTCGTTTGGCGTCGGGTTTGGCACCTATGACGGTGGGTATGGCTATTCGTTCGGTGCCAATGCGCGGTTCAATG
>JANOYJ010000218.1:0-4526 GCA_031428815.1 Phyllobacterium sp. | reverse complement strand
GGGCGTTTGATCGACGAGGCGGCTGCGGCTGCCGTGGCGCATTGATCCGGGCGGCGATGATGGCAAGTATGATGCCCCTGTGGGGCGCTCCCCTTGAAGTGTCGATTTTCCCGCAGCCGCAGGATGTCCGGTTTCAGGTGATTTCGAAACAGGCGGGCGAGAAGGAATGGCCGTTTGCGGTGGAGACCGGGACGTTGGCCTGTGTGCCGAGTCTTGGCTTCAGGGTCGTAATGTTTTTTCCGTATTCGGTAACGATGCGGGATGAGGAGGCGCTGGAGGCAATGGAGTCGCGCGGCGCGCCAGTCATTGTAACGGTTGACCCGATTCAGCTCTTGTTCTCGGATTCGAAATATTTCGCGGCGGGAATGACGATTGAAGACAAGATCCGGCGTATGGGGCCTTATGTCTCCTTTGGCAAAAAACTTTGCGATCAGCCGAAAGGGGCCATTGTCGGCCCCGGCGAACTTTGAACAGAGGTCAAGAACACCATGCTTCTAATCAAATGCCCCTATTGCGAAGAAGAGCGTCCGGAATTGGAGTTCCGAAATATGGGCGAAGCGCATCTGGTGCGCGTGCCGGATATCGCCAATCAGTCCGACGAGGATTTCGCGGCATTTTTGTATATCCGCCAGAATCCCAAAGGTGTCATCTATGAGCGCTGGCGGCATGTGCATGGCTGCGCGCGATTTTTCAACGCGGTCAGAAATACGGTCAGTGACAAGTTCCTGATGGTCTATAAAGCGGGTGAGCCGAGACCTGTTTTGGACGGGGACGCTCCAATAAAGAAAGCTGCCAAATCCAAAAAGGGAGAGGCATGATGGCCGGTGCCAATCGTATTTCCGGCAAGGGACGCCTCACGCCGGCCAAGATCATGCGCTTCACTTTTGACGGCGAAAAGCTGACAGGGCTTGAGGGCGATACGCTGGCATCGGCGCTGCTGGCCAACGGCATTCACCTGACAGGACGTTCTTTCAAATATCACCGTCCGCGCGGCATTGTTTCGGCAGGGCCGGAAGAGCCGAATGCGCTGATGCAGATATCGCGCGATGCTGTGCGCACGCAGCCGAATGTGCGGGCGACCGTTCAGGAATTGTATGACGGCCTCGTTGCCAAGTCGCAGAACCGCTGGCCGTCGCTGGCTTTGGACATTGGCGCGGTGAACAATCTTGGCTCGCCGCTGTTCGCCGCCGGGTTTTACTACAAGACGTTCATGTGGCCGAAATTTGCGTGGAAGAAAATCTACGAGCCGAACATCCGTGCGGCGGCAGGGCTTGGCCACGCGCCGAGCGAGGCGGACCCGGATCACTATGCCAACCGCTTCGTGCACTGTGATGTGCTGATTGTCGGCGGCGGGTTAGCCGGATTGTCGGCGGCGCTGAGCGCGGCGGAAAGCGGCGCCGAGACCATTTTGGTCGAGCAGAGCAGTGTGTTCGGCGGAGCGTTGCTGTTTGAGAGCGGTATCACGGTAGACGGCAAATCCGGTTATGACTGGGCGCAGACAACGATTGCCAAGCTCAGAGCGATGCCGAATGTCCGCGTGCTGAACCGGACCACGGCATTCGGTTATTATGCGCAGAATATGGTGGCGCTGAATGAACTCATCACCGAGCATGTCGCGCGTCCTGACAGCAATGCGCCGCGTGAACGGCTCTGGCAAGTGCGGGCGAAGAGAGTGGTTTTGGCCACCGGCTCAATCGAGCGGCACATGGTGTTTGCCGAAAACGACCGGCCGGGCGTCATGCTGTCCGGCGCGGCGCGGATGTATCTCAACCATCATGGCGTGGCGGTAGGTCGCAAGATCGGCGTCTATACGGCGCATGACGGAGCTTATCAGGCGGCGTTTGATTTAAAGCGGGCGGGATGTGATATTCCGGCGATAATAGATTTGCGCAGGGATGTCGCGGATGCATTGCTGGACGAGGCAAAGTCGCTCGGCATTGAAGTTTTGACGGCGCATTCAGTTGTGAAAGCGGGCGGTCGGCTGCGGGTTTCTTCGATGGAGGCAAGGCCGGTCAATGGTGGCGCGGTGCGCAAGTTCGCGGTTGATGCGCTGATTACGTCGGCCGGTTGGACGCCGACCGTGCACCTGTTCTCACAGTCGCGCGGCAAGCTGATTTTTGACGACCAGCGCGGCATTTTCATTCCCGGCGAGAATGCGCAGGATTGCGTTTCCGTCGGTGCGTGTAACGGTACGGATGATCTGGAGCGGCTGGTTGCGGAAGCCATCGCAGCGGGTGGCGGCAAGTTGAAGCTGAAGGTCAAAGGCCCGACCTATACCGGTGGCATGTCGGGTGCTTCGCCGGGCGAAGATGACAAGCCAACCAAGGCGTTTATCGATTTCCAGAACGATGTAACGGCCAAGGACATTCGTCTTGCGGTGCGCGAGGGGATGCATTCTATCGAACATGTGAAGCGCTTCACCACCAATGGCATGGCGACGGATCAGGGCAAATTGTCCAATATGCATGGGCTGGCGATTGCAGCGGAAACGCTGGGCAAGCCGATCCCGCAGGTCGGTCTCACGACCTTCCGCTCACCCTATACGCCGGTGACGTTCGGCTCGATTGTCAACCATGCCAAGGGACCGCTGTTTGACCCGACGCGCCGCACGCCGCTGCATGAAACGTCTGAGAAGATGGGCGCGGTGTTTGAGGATGTCGGGCATTGGAAGCGCGCCTGGTATTTCCCGCGCGCCGGCGAGAGCATGCATGAGGCGGTGGACCGGGAATGCGTCAACGTTCGCACGAATGCGGGCCTGTTCGATGCTTCTACCTTGGGCAAGATCGAAGTGGTCGGGCCGGATGCGGCGAAGTTTTTGAACATTATGTACACCAACTCCTGGGATAAGCTCGGTGTCGGTAAATGCCGCTATGGCATTATGCTGCGCGAGGACGGGTTCGTCTATGACGACGGCGTGGTCGGGCGCATTGCCGAAGACCGGTTCCATGTGACAACGACGACCGGCGGCGCGCCGCGTGTCATGAGCCACATGGAAGACTATCTCCAGACAGAGTTTCCGAACTTGGATGTCTGGCTGACTTCGACCACGGAGCAATGGGCGGTGATTGCCGTGCAGGGACCGAAGGCGCGGGAGATGATCGCGCCGTTTGTTACGGGCATGGATATTTCCAACGAGGCCTTCCCGCATATGAGTGTCAAGGAATGCCAATTCATGGGCGTACCCTGCCGCCTGTTCCGCATGACCTTTGCGGGAGAACTGGGCTTTGAAGTGAACGTGCCTGCCGACTATGGCCAAGCCGTTTGGGACGCGATTTACGCGCATGGCGCACCGCAAGGCTTGCAGCCCTATGGCACGGAGGCGATGCATATCCTTCGTGCTGAAAAGGGCTATATCATTGTCGGTCAAGACACCGACGGCACGGTGACGCCGCAAGATGCGGGGCTTGCTTGGGCGATTGCAAAGTCGAAGCCGGACTTTGTCGGCATACGCGGATTGAAGCGGGTTGATCTCGTGGCCTCTGGTCGCAAACAATTGGTCGGGCTTAGAACCAAAGACCCGAAGACGGTGCTGGAGGAAGGCGCACAGATTGTGGAGACTCCGAACCAGCCGATCCCGATGGCTATGATTGGCCATGTTACCTCCTCCTATTGGTCCGCCAATTGTGACCGTTCCATTGCCATGGCTTTGGTGGCGGGCGGGCGTGAGAAAATGGGGCAGACGCTCTATGTGCCGATGCCGGACCGGACCATTGAGGTCGAGGTTTGCGACGCGGTGTTCTTTGATAAAGAAGGAGGGCGGATCAATGCCTGATGCTCACATTGCAGAACGGGAAATACCGCTCGCCGGACGCATGGCGGCGACGGCGCAAGTCAGCGTCACGCCTGCCAAACCCGCTTTTCGCATGTCGCTGCGAGTGCGGCCGGATGCGATAGCTGCTTTCTCAAAAGCCCTCGGCGTTGCTTTGCCGATGAAGCCGAAATCCTCTGAAACCAAAGGCACGCGCACGGCGCTGTGGCTTGGGCCGGATGAGTGGCTCATACTCGACGGCGCGAACAATCCAATCGATGATGCGGCCAAGGCAAAAGTTCTGAATTCATCCGTCGATGTCTCTCAGCGCAACACCGCAATCATTGTTTCCGGCGCGGCGGCGGAAGCGACGCTCTCCTCCGGCTGTCCGCAGAACCTGTCGCTCGCGGTGTTCCCGGTGGGAGCGTGTTCGCGGACGATTTTGGGCAAGGTGGAGATCGTGGTCTTGCGCACCGGTGCCCAAGAGTTTCGTGTCGAGTGCTGGCGCTCATTCAGCGATTATGTGATGACGTTCTTGACTGATGCGGCGCGGGGCGCGGTGGTTTAGGCCGCAAACTCCAGCTTGATTTTCTGGCCCGTGGCCTTGGCATATCTTTGCACGGACTCAATCGTCACATTGCCATTTCCTGATTCCATCCGGGCAATGCTTGACTGCGTCGTTCCCATTAGGGCAGCGACTTCGGCTTGGGACAACCGCGCCTTGCGGCGTGCGGCGACCAACGCCTGAATTACAGCGAATTGCGGCTTCAACGCTTCG
>JANOYJ010000217.1:0-3168 GCA_031428815.1 Phyllobacterium sp. | reverse complement strand
CTAGTGGACGGGCTGCTGGCCGAGGGGCGACTTGTGGATATGACGGGGCATGTGATGAAGACAGGGTCGGCGTTTTACGTGGTGTGGCAGAAGGATCGGGCGCTGACGGCGAATGCGGAGCGGGTGCGGGATTGGCTGATGGGGGAGGTTTAAGTCGCGGCTTTCTTGACCAACCGAATCCCGCTACACTCCCTAGATGACCATTCGCCAGCTTTCCGACACCATTATCAATCAAATCGCCGCCGGTGAGGTGATTGAGCGGCCGGCGAGCGTGGTGAAAGAACTGGTTGAGAATGCGCTGGATGCGGGGGCGTTGCGGATTGAGATTGTTACGGCGGGCGGCGGATTGTCGCTTATTCGCGTGTCAGATGACGGGTCGGGGATTTCTGAAAGTCAGTTGAAACTTGCTGTATCGCGGCATTGCACGTCGAAACTTTCGGATGATTTGCTTGACATACGCACGCTCGGATTTCGTGGTGAGGCGCTGCCGTCGATTGGCTCGGTGTCGCGCCTCACGATGCGTTCGCGGGCGCAAGGGGCGTCGGGCTCATACGAAGTGCGGCTGGAGGGCGGGCACATGTCTCCGGTGCAGCCTGCGGCTTTGTCCAAAGGCACATTTGTTGAGGTGCGGGATTTGTTCTTCAACACCCCGGCCCGGTTGAAATTCATGAAGGGCGAGCGGGCGGAGTCGTCGGCGATTACCGATGTCATCAAACGCGTGGCGATTGCGTTTCCTGACGTGCGCTTTGAGCTGTCGGGCAGTGACCGGCAAAGCCTGACATTGCCTGCCTGTGCAACAGGCGCGGAAGGATTAAAGCGGCGGATCGCCAATGTGATGGGCGAAGATTTTCCAGACAATGCCTTGGAAATGGATGCGTCGCGCGAGCAGGTGCGGCTCACCGGCCTTGTCGGCATTCCGTCGTTTAACCGCGCGAATTCCTTGAACCAGTTTGCCTATGTCAATGGTCGCCCGGTGCGCGACAAGCTCATCGCCGCGTCAATCCGCGCGGCCTATGCCGATGTGATGTCGCGCGATCGCCATGCGATCGTGGCGCTGTTTTTAGACCTTGAGCCCGGACTGGTTGACGTCAATGTGCATCCAGCCAAGGCAGATGTGCGGTTCCGCGATCCGGGGCTGGTGCGCGGGCTGATTATCGGCGCGATCCGCGAGCGGCTGGCGGCATCGGGTATCAAGCCTGCCACCTCAGGTGCGGCGGCGACGATGGGGGCGTTCAGCCGGGGTTTTGATCCGGGCGTGCGCACGGGCGGACCGGTGCGGTCATCGGGCTATTACGCGGCACCAGCGCAGAATTATGATGCAAGCCAATCTCCCTACCGGCCGTTTGGCTTTGGCGAGGAAAGCCAAGCGGCGTTTGAAGGCGTGTCGCAACCGAGTGCGGATTTTAGGGGAATCGGGGAGGCCGTATCACGTGACTTTCCGCTTGGTGCCGCACGGGCGCAGGTGGCGTCGACTTACATTGTGGCGGAGACTGGCGACAGCTTGGTATTGATCGATCAGCATGCGGCGCATGAACGGCTGGTCTATGAGGAACTTAAAAAGGCACTCGATGCTGACAAGCTGCCGGCGCAACTTCTGCTCGTTCCGGAGATTGTTGATCTGCCGGAAGAGGATGCGGACCGGCTGGCCGCCCAGTCTGAATTACTGGGGCGCTTCGGCTTGCAATTGGAACGCTTCGGGCCGGGTGCTGTGGCGGTGCGGGCCACGCCGTCGATTCTCGGTGAGACCAATGTCAGCGCGTTGGTGCGCGATCTGGCCGATGAATTGGCGGAGAACGACAGTGCAGACGGTTTAAAGGCACGGATCGACTATGTTGCAGCGACGATGGCGTGTCACGGCTCTGTGCGGGCCGGACGTCAGTTGAAACCGGAGGAGATGAATGCTCTCTTGAGGCAGATGGAATCCGTGCCGGGTTCCGGTACGTGTAATCATGGACGCCCGACCTTTATCGAGCTTAAGCTTTCCGATATAGAACGGCTTTTCGGACGTAAATAATGGCAGGAAATCCAAATGAACCGATTTGAAGGCCCCGGCTCGGGTGAAGCCCGTGTGCGCTATTTGGATGCTGATTTTCAGGTTCTGTCGGTCGGTAATTTTGTCACTTGCGCCGTCACTGGTGCGCATATTCCGCTTGATGAACTCAAATATTGGAGCGTTGACCGGCAGGAAGCCTATGTCGATGCGCATGCCTCAATGGCACGGGAAGCGGAGTTAGACTCGCGGTTCCGGCGCGGCGCTGTTAAGCTTTGAGTATCTGATTTGCCGCATGGTTTTTGCGCAAAACCGTGAACACTTTTTCGCACGACGCTCTGCGTTTTAACCATCAATCAATTTATCCTGCTCCGCTCATATAAGATTGTCCTTAATTGCCGTAATCTTACGGAAACCGGGGATAACAAAATGGACGGCAAACGCCTTATTCGATTGGACAGCTTAAGGTTCGTTGCGGCGATTGCGGTGGTGTTTTTTCACTTTGCGTTTCGTGGCGCTGCGGCGGGCGATATGCCCGTGCTCGACCTTCCAACTTGGTTGGTCGAGGCGTCCAAATACAGCTATCTTGGCGTCAATCTATTCTTCATGATCTCCGGATTTGTTATCGCTTTTTCAGCGGAAGGCCGCTCGCCGATTGATTTTGGCGCTGCGCGGCTGGCGCGGCTCTATCCCTCCTATATTGCCGCTATGACGCTGACATTTCTGGTCACTCTGTTCTTCGGTGCACCGCTATTTTCAACCAGTATCGCGCAATACCTCGCTAATTTTTCGATGCTGGCGCCTGCCTTCGGGCAAGGACTGATGGACGGAGCCTATTGGTCAATCGTGCTTGAAATCATCTTCTATGGCTGGGTGTTCGTTCTTCTACTGACGGGTCAGTATCAAAAGTTCTGTGAGCGGATCATCTTGATTTGGTTGATAATTTCCTTGTTAAATGAATTCTTCCTTCAATTAAGGCCTGTGCGGTTTGTCTTCTTGACGGAGTTTGCTGGTTTCTTTGCCGCCGGTATTTTGATCTATCGCTGGCGTGCCGGACTTAGTAGCTTTTCGACCTTGCCGTTGCTGGCGCTCAGTCTCGGTGTGTCGTTGCAAACGAGCATGAATTCACTTCCGGTGCTTGAGGCAAACTATCAGACCTCCTATTCGCATGGTTTGGT
>JANOYJ010000216.1:0-5412 GCA_031428815.1 Phyllobacterium sp. | reverse complement strand
CTTCGATGAGTTGAAAGCCGTCGCATTGATGGACCAAGGCGTCGCGCCCTTGATGGGTCTCGAAACCGCGCTCACAGCCATCAAGGCCGCACAGACCGCTGCCGGTGAAAAGGGTTGGCGACCGATGCCTTCTATGAGTGTTCGCGAAACGACGTTGCTTTCCGAAGCCGAGGGCAAGGCATTGCTGGCAAAGGCCGGGGTTCCGGTCCCGAAGGGCGTCAATGCGGGGACGTTGGATGAACTCAGGGCGAAGGCCAGCATTCTCACCGGACCGTTTGCACTGAAGGGCTTGGGCTTCGCGCATAAGAGCGACGCACGCGCGGTGCGGCTTGGTCTCTCGTCCTTGGATGGGCAGTTCGATATGCCGGGGGCAACCGGCTATCTCGCCGAGGAAATGGTCACAGGCGCTGTCGCCGAAATACTTCTCGGCCTGCGTCGTGACCCGGTCTATGGCGTCACGCTGACCTTGGGACTGGGCGGGGTGACGGCAGAGCTGCTGGCAGATACAGTGACGCTCATTCTTCCAGTGAGCGAAGCGGAAACATTGGCGGCAATGCAGCGCCTAAAACTTTGGCCGCTATTGGATGGCTATCGCGGGCGGGCGAAAGCGGACATCGCTTCTGTGGCAAAGATTGCCGCAAGGCTTGGCGCATTGATGCTGACGGACGCGTCCATTGAAGAAATCGAAATCAATCCGCTCATCGTGCTCGCCAACGGTGCTGTTGCCGTCGACGCCTTGGTTCGGATTGCAAGATGAGGAGAAGTCGAGATGTCTGAAGTCATCACAACCCGCCGCGAAGGCGCAATTCTTGAAGTCACGCTGGATCGCCCGAAAGCCAATGCGATAGATCTCGCCACCTCGCGCCTGATGGGTAAAACATTTGCCGCCTTCCGCGACGACCCGACTTTGCGCGTTGCCATTGTGCAGACCGGCGGTGACAAATTCTTCTCCGCCGGATGGGACTTGAAAGCCGCCGCCAATGGCGACGCGGTCGACGGGGATTATGGCGAGGGCGGCTTCGCGGGTCTGCAACAATTGAAGGGCCTCAACAAACCCGTCATCGCCGCCGTCAACGGCATGGCAGTCGGCGGCGGCTTCGAGCTGGCGCTGTCCTGCGACCTCATCTACGCCTCCGATCATTCCAGCTTCGCTCTACCGGAAATCAAGGCCGGAACCTTGGCCGACGCCGCCACGATCAAATTACCCAAACGTATGCCCTATCATGTCGCCATGGAGCTCCTTCTCACGGGTCGCTGGATGGATGTGCAAGAGGCGCATCGCTGGGGGTTAGTCAACGAAGTGCTGCCCAAGGAAGCGCTGATGCCCCGCGTCTGGGAAATCGCACGCCTCTTAGCTTCCGGCCCGCCTCTGGTCTTTGCCGCCATCAAAGAAGTGGCACGGGTGGCGGAGAACATGAATTTTCACGATGCGATGGATCTGGTAACCAAGCGCAAGCTGCTAACCGTCGATGCGTTGTATGGTTCTGAGGACAATATGGAAGGCTTCAAAGCCTTCGCCGAAAAGCGCGAGCCGGTCTGGAAGGGCAAGTAGTGCATCAGGATAAAAAGGCGTGGGCCGTGCTGATCCTGTCTATCGGCATCGCCATGACGGGCCTGCAAGACACATTCATGAAATATCTGAGCGACGATTATCCGTTTCACGAGTTGCAATTCATCCGCTGCGCCATCGCCATTATTCTTGTGGCGATAGTCGGCGCGATGACGGGCGGCTTTGAAGGCGTCGAGTGGCGCGGTATGCGCCCGGTCATTGCGCGCGGGCTTCTGCTCGGAGCGGGCAGCGCGTTCTACTATCTCAGCCTCGCATCAATGACGCTGGCGGACGCGACGGCGATCTACTTTGCCCTTCCGCTCATCGTCGCCGCGCTATCGGGCTTGATGATACGAGAACAGGTAAAAGCTTGGCGCTGGGTCGCAGCTTTTGTTGGTTTTCTTGGTGTCCTCGTCACCATCAAGCCCGCCAGCAGCTTGTTCGAACCCGCCGCCGTTCTCACGCTTATCGCTACTTGCCTCTACGCTGCCGGAAACCTCTTCACCCGCCGCATTGACCGCAATGTGCCGCCCTTGGTGATCGCGATGTTCGCGGGCATCGGCTTTCTCGCCGTAGCGCTGCTCTTGGCATTGATTTTCGGCTCGGGCCGCTTCGCCACGTCAACACATCCAAGCCTCGCCTTCCTCACGCGGGCTTGGGTCCTGCCATCCTTGCGCGATTGGGGCCTGCTCGCCGGTTTTGGTGTCGCGACAGCCACCGGCTTTTTCTCATATGCCGAAGCCTACCGCAAAGCCCCGGCATCTTTCATCGCGCCGTTCGAATATTCCGCAATGATCTGGGCAATCCTGTTTGGCTATTGGATATTCGGGGATGTCCCGGTCAGCACAACGCTCATCGGAAGCGCGATAATCATCGGGTCGGGGTTGTTTTTGGGGTGGTGGGAGTGGCGGGATCAGAGACGGCTTGCCATTGCGCCTCGCAATCACTGATATCTAAAAGGCCCGAATGGGAGATTGCCGGTCAGGAAGTTGATCCAGACCGGCTATCTTGTCAGCCCGCCGTTGTCGGATCCATCATGGTCCGCACTTCAGTAATGATATTTGCCGGGAAGCCGCTCAGCTCGGAATGCTTGCGAATAGCGGCCTCGTCTTCAGCAAGGTAAATGCAGAAGGTTTTATCCGCGGCCACATAGGACTCTATCCATTGCACCTTCGGGCCGATTTCGTTTAACGCAGCGCATGATTTTGCCGCCGCGCCTTGCAGTTGTTCAGCGTTCAATGAGCCAATGGATGGAACTTCACGTTCAATAACGTAGCGACGCATGGCGTCCTCCTGATTTTTTAATCAAAGCCTCGAAATTGGGCTGCATTTATAGTTTGGCAGGTCTGCTCCTTGGGCATGAGGGTGGCATTGACGCGAATAGGGTCAAACTGGCCACAGGCGGTAATAAGCTGGTGGCAAATCGGCCAATTTGGTGCCAAACTGGGATTGGGATAAAAATCATGACAGCAGGCCTCGTCAAAGTTTCCATTGTGGTGCCGCCCGAGGCGGAGCCTTCGGTCGTTGTTGGCCTCTATGATGCCTTTTGGGCGGCGGGCGTATTGTGGAACCGCATTATGGGCGAGCCCGAACAGCCGCGTTTCATGCCGGAGCTGGTCGGAACGAGCCTTGATCCGGTGAAAACCAGTACCGGCATTAACATTTCCCCGCATCGGACTTTGAAAGACGGCCCGCCCGCGCATATTGTACTTGTGCCCACCCTGTTCATCGCCTCGGGCAGGGCCTTTGCGCATGCCAATCCGGAAATGATTAAGTGGGTCAGACTAGCGCACGAGAATGGTTCTCAAGTTTTTTCGACCTGCACCGGATCGTTTCTATTGGCTGAGGCCGGATTGCTGAACGAGCGGGACGCGACAACACACTGGGCCTTTGCCGATCAGATGCGGGCGGAATATCCGCGAGTGCGCATCCACGGCGACAGGGTGCTTGTAGCAGCGACTGATGATGGCAGCATCGTCACGTGCGGTGGCGCAGCCTCTTGGATGGATATGGTGCTTTATCTTGTTGGTCGCTTCGCCGCGCCCGATGTCGCTATGCGCCTTGCCAAAGTGCAAATGTTTGACTGGCATCACCAAGGCCAGACACCCTATTCGCGCCTGACGACCAAACCGCAAACTGCGGACAGGATGATTCGGGATTGTCAGGAATGGCTGGCGGACCATTATTGCGAGCCTGATCCGGTGATTGAGATGATCCGCCAAAGC
The DNA here is from genome assembly GCA_031428815.1 of Phyllobacterium sp. Lineage (GTDB taxonomy): Bacteria > Pseudomonadota > Alphaproteobacteria > Rhizobiales > Rhizobiaceae > JANOYJ01. The sequence goes on along the minus strand of JANOYJ010000216.1, from coordinate 1,638 downwards.
GGCCTGCCGCGCCGCACCTTTGGTCGCCGCTTTCACGCCGCCACCGGCCATGCGCCGTTGGATTATGTGCAAAGGGTGCGCATTGAAGAGGCCAAGCAGATTTTAGAAACCGAAAACAGCAATATTGAGCGGGTGGCAGGGCAGGTGGGCTATGAAGATGCCGCGTCATTCCGCCGCCTTTTCAAGCGTATGGTCGGCGAAACGCCTGCGGAATATCGCAGACGTCAATCCGTTTCCGATGCGGCGCGGGATATTGCGGGATTGGCTTTGGGACAAAACAGCATCGCTCCGCTTGAGTCCGTCTTGGTGTGACGCCGCCTGTTATGCGCCGCCGATATTGATTTCGGCAATATCCGGTGAGGCCAAGGCCGCCAAGGACTTTGCTATAAGGGCTGTCGCCAAAATCCGCCTGCGCGAGGTTGTTCATTGTCTGTGCTTTCGGTTCAAAGTCCCTGAACGCCATTTGAATGAAGCTGTGAGGGCGCGCGTCACCCGCGCGGGGGATGGAGGCGGGGACCGAGACGGAGAGCGCGATGGGAAGCTGGCGTCACTATATTAGGTTTGCGCGATAGTCCCGCGGACCCGCGCCATAGACTTGCTTAAACACCCGCGAAAAAGCCGTATGCGAATTGAAACCGGCGCGGATGGCGATGTCTTGCACCGATAGGCGGGTATCGACGACCAACCGCCGCGCCGCCTGCAATCTCAATTTCAAATAAAAATCACCGGGACTGCGATCCAGCGCCTTCCTAAAAATGATTTCCAGTGTGCGCTGGGTGAGTTTCAGCCGCTTGGCTATCTTCGCGACAGTGAGCGGCTCGTCGATGTTGGCTTCCATCAGCCGGATCGCTTCCGAGACGCGCGGTTCATGCTCCTTGAGGCGGCCAAGCGAGACAAGCGGTTGAGCATCGGTCGCGGCATGGGCTTCATCATAGACAAATACGCTGGCCACTTCCAAAGCTAAAGGTGCGCCATGGCGCGAGCGAATGAGATGCAGCATCATGTCAAAAGCGGGCGAGGCACCGCCACAGGTGAAAGTATTCTGGTCGATAACAAACCGATCGGTGCGCAAATCAACATTAGGAAACTTGGCGGCGAAGTCTTCAAAATCCTCCCAATGGGTGGTGGCTGCTTTTCCGTTGAGCAGACCGGCGCGGGCGAGCAGCCATGACCCCGCCTCGACGCCGCCAATGGCGCGATAGCCGCGCGCGGCTTTGGCAAGGGCGGTCAGGTCTTTGCGGCTCGCATGGCGGTCTTGATTAAAGCCGGCAATGACGATCAGGGCGTCGCCTTCTGGAAACGCGACAAGCGGACCCTTCGTTGCGATAGAGACGCCGCTGGTCAGCGTGACGGGATTTCCGTCAAAAGATACCAGCGTCCAATCAAATAGTCGCCGCTGCGTGACGCGATTCACGGCGCGAAGCGGATCGAGCGTTGACGCGAACGAGAGAAGCGATGATTCTTCCAGAAGAAGAATCGTCACCGCAAACGGCTTGGGAAGTGGATCATAGGCGGAGAAGATCGTCATTTCGCTATTTGTCTCATCTTTTTCGTAAAGCATCTAGCATGGATTGTCGCAGGCACCATCATCGGTGGGAAGCAGCCGAAAATAATGGTCTAAAGGCTGAAAATTACAAT
>JANOYJ010000215.1:0-6829 GCA_031428815.1 Phyllobacterium sp. | reverse complement strand
GATCGGTCGATGGACCGTCCGCGATAATGTCGCCCTTCTCGATCCGGTCGCCGATATGAACCAACGGACGCTGGTTGATACAAGTATTCTGGTTCGAGCGCTGGAACTTCATCAGACGATAGATGTCAACGCCGGACTTCGATGGATCAAGGTCTTCGGTCGCACGGATAACGATACGGGTCGCATCGACCAAATCCACGATACCACCGCGACGGGCACCGATGGCGGCGCCAGAGTCACGGGCAACAATCGGCTCCATACCGGTTCCGACAAACGGCGCTTCAGCGCGCACCAATGGCACGGCCTGACGCTGCATGTTGGAACCCATCAGAGCGCGGTTGGCGTCATCGTTTTCAAGGAATGGAATGAGCGCGGCAGCAACTGAAACCAGCTGTTTTGGCGACACGTCCATCAAATCGACGTTTTCACGCGCCGCCATGATGACTTCACCATTATGACGGCAAATAACGAATTCGTCGATAAACGCACCCTTGGCATCCAGCTCAGCATTCGCTTGCGCGACATAATGCTTGGCTTCTTCCATGGCCGACAAATAGATGACATCCATCGTCACCTTGCCATCAATGATCTTGCGGTAAGGTGTTTCGATGAAGCCGTATTTGTTAACGCGGGCAAAGGTTGCCAGTGAGTTGATAAGACCGATATTCGGGCCTTCCGGCGTTTCAATCGGACAGATACGGCCGTAATGCGTCGGATGAACGTCGCGCACTTCAAAGCCTGCACGCTCACGGGTCAAACCGCCAGGTCCAAGCGCCGAGAGACGACGCTTATGCGTGATCTCGGATAATGGATTGGTCTGATCCATAAACTGCGACAACTGCGACGAACCGAAGAACTCGCGCACAGCGGCAGCCGCTGGCTTGGCGTTAATCAGATCCTGCGGCATCACTGTGTCGATTTCGATTGAGGACATACGTTCCTTGATCGCCCGCTCCATGCGAAGCAGGCCGACACGGTACTGGTTCTCCATCAATTCGCCGACAGAACGCACACGACGGTTGCCGAGATTGTCGATGTCGTCGATTTCGCCCTTGCCATCGCGCAGGTCCACGAGGGTTTTGACGACCGAAATCACATCTTCCTTGCGCAGAACACGGACCGTGTCCGGGCAATCCAGTTCAAGGCGGATGTTCATCTTGACGCGGCCGACAGCCGACAGGTCATAACGCTCAAGGTCAAAGAACAGCGAGTTGAACATGGCTTCTGCCGTGTCCATGGTCGGTGGCTCACCCGGACGCATAACGCGATAGATATCGAACAGAGCGTCTTGACGGCTCTCGTTCTTGTCCACGGCGAGCGTATTACGGATATAGGCACCGACATTGACGTGATCGATATCAAGGACAGGAATGTCATTGTAGCCGAGATCGGTCAGAACTTTAAGATGCTTCTCATCAATCTCATCGCCCGCCTCGAGATAAATCTCGCCGGTTTCCATGTTGACAATGTCTTCGGCCAAATAGCTGCCGAACAGATCTTCTTCGGCTGCACGAATGGCCTTAACGCCCTTTTCAGCCAATTGCTTGGCCATACGGGCGGTCAGCTTCTTGCCGGCTTCAATTACGACTTCGCCGCTATCAGCGTCAACCACGTCGTTGACAGCTTTGTAACCCTTATAACGGTCCGCCGAATAAGGAATGCGCCAGTTCTTGCCATCGCGCTGGAAATCGTAGCGATTATAGAAGGTTGAGAGGATTTCTTCAGAATCCATGCCGAGCGCCATCAACAGGGATGTTGCAGGCAGCTTGCGACGACGATCGATACGGGCGTGGACAACGTCCTTCGAGTCAAACTCAATGTCGAGCCATGAACCGCGATACGGAATGACGCGTGCGGCAAACAGGAATTTGCCCGAAGAATGGGTTTTGCCCTTGTCATGGTCAAAGAATACGCCGGGCGAGCGATGCATCTGCGAAACGATAACGCGCTCGGTGCCGTTGACAATGAACGTGCCATTGTCGGTCATGAGCGGCATGTCGCCCATATAGACATCTTGCTCTTTGATATCCTTGATGGACTTTGCCTGTGTGTCCGGATCAATATCGAACACGATAAGACGCAGCGTCACTTTCAAAGGAGCCGAATAGGTCAGATCGCGTTGACGGCATTCGTCGACGTCAAACTTCGGTGCTTCGAACTCGTACTTCACGAACTCGAGCATCGACGCTCCAGAAAAATCAGAAATCGGGAATACCGACTTGAAAACAGCCTGTAGACCTTCGTCCAAACGTCCGCCTTCCGGCTCGTCCACCATCAGAAACTGATCGTATGAAGCCTTTTGGACTTCGATCAAGTTCGGCATTTCAGCAACATCAGGAATGCTGCCGAAATACTTGCGGACACGTTTGCGACCATTGAAGGTAAGGGTCTGAGCCATAAGCGCTCCTCATAATGCCCCGCAGGGCGTATTGTGGTTGGTTCTCTAACGGGATCAACCCGCTTTCCAAAAGCGCTCAAGGCACCTTTGGAAAATGGGTTGTTACACAAACAAACCGGACCGGCGGGCGAACCCGCCGGTCTGGAATACTTACTTGACGTCGACCTTGGCGCCAGCAGCTTCGAGCTGAGCCTTGAGCTTGGCGGCTTCGTCTTTCGACACGCCTTCCTTGACTGCCTTCGGAGCAGCTTCGACGAGGTCCTTGGCTTCTTTCAGGCCAAGCGCCGTGATCGCGCGAACTTCCTTGATCACGTTGATCTTGTTCGGGCCGGCATCCGTGAGGACAACGTCGAACTCGGTCTTTTCTTCAACAGCAGCAGCAGGAGCCGCAGCACCGCCAGCGGCGGCAGCAGCCACAGGAGCAGCAGCCGATACGCCCCACTTTTCTTCCAGAAGCTTTGACAGGTCAGCAGCTTCCAAAACGGTCAGGGTCGATAGTTCTTCAACCAGTTTTTCAAGTTTGGACATTTTTACATTCCTATTGAGGTTTGATGAGTATTTGCAGCGAGGAACGACCTCATTCCGCTTCGTCCTTCCGGGCATACGCTCCAAACACGCGGGCAAGCTGAGCTGCCGGCGCGTTGACGATCTGCGCGATGCGGGTAGCCGGCGTGACAATCATGCCAACCAGTTTCGCACGCAATTCGTCCAGCGAAGGCATCGAGGCAAGCGCCTTGACCTTCTCCGCATTGAGGCTTGTTGCGCCCATGGCACCGCCAAGGATAACGAGCTTGTCGTTAATCTTGGCAAATTCCATAGTCACTTTCGGTGCCGCGACGGGATCCGACGCATAGGCGATGATCGTCTGACCAACGAATAGGTCAGTGATCGTCTCCGACACCGTGCCCTGAAGAGCGATTTTGGCGAGGCGGTTCTTCGCGACTTTGACGGAACCACCGGCTACACGCATTCTTGAACGAAGATCGTTCAACTGCGCGACGGTGAGACCGACATAGTGGGCCACGACCACAGAACCAGAATCAGTAAAGATGCCGTTCAATGACGTGACAAGTTCGCGTTTTTCCGCTCTATCCACAGCCACTCTCCAGTAGGCAGTTTGCGACCATTCGCAAATCTGCCGGTTCACTTTTGCCGCCTGACTTTGCCTTCCGGCACGTCACGCGACGCTTCGAGGATCCTGTCCTTTGGCGTTGGAACTTGCATTCCGGCAAAAGGCTAACTGGTCAAACCTCATTTGAGGCAGCCTACGCTGCCAAAATTTGGCTTTCCCCGTCTCATGCAGGTCCGTTTAAGGATTATGGCGAACCACCTGCAATCTCGGACAGGACTTACGGAGGTTTCCCTCCGGTTTTCATACCCCCGAAGGGATATGAAATTCTTCAACGAAAACCTCGCCTTACACTGAGGTCTTACGAAATTTATTACGCGGACAATGCCAGTGTTGACGGGTCAACACGCACGCCTGCGCCCATGGTCGAGGAAATCGCCACGCGCTTCAGGTAGGTGCCCTTGGCACCAGTTGGCTTGGCCTTAACGACCGCATCAGCAAACGCGCGAATATTCTCTTCGATTGCTTTCGCATCAAAGCTCGCCTTGCCAATACCGGCATGAACGATACCGGCCTTCTCAACGCGGAACTCCACAGCGCCGCCTTTGGAGGCTTTAACCGCAGCGGTCACATCCATCGTCACAGTACCAACCTTCGGGTTTGGCATCATGCCGCGCGGGCCGAGAACCTTACCAAGACGACCAACAAGGCCCATCATGTCAGGTGTAGCAATGCAACGATCAAAGTCGATCTTGCCGCCATTGACGATTTCAAACAGGTCTTCCGCACCAACAATGTCAGCACCGGCAGCCTTGGCTTCATCAGCCTTTGGACCGCGGGCAAACACGGCAACGCGCACGGTACGACCTGTGCCATTCGGCAAGTTGACCACGCCGCGCACCATCTGGTCCGCATGGCGGGGATCAACACCTAGGTTCAACGCGACTTCAATCGTCTCGTCAAACTTGGCAATTGCACGTTCTTTAACCATCGAAATGGCATTACCCAGCTCATAGAGCTTGTTGACGTCGACGCCTTCGCGGGTCTTGGCTACTCGTTTTGCAATCTTTGTCATATCAAGCCACCACTTCCAGACCCATGGAGCGGGCCGAACCTTCAATCATCAGCATGGCGGCCGCAACGTCATTGGCGTTGAGATCCTTCATCTTGGCTTCCGCAATCTTGCGCACATCAGCCTTGGAAACCGTACCAGCAGAACCACGACCTGGCGTCTTGGCACCGGACTTGATCCCAGCTGCCTTTTTCAAGAAGTAGGATACCGGCGGCGTCTTCATCACGAATGAGAATGACTTGTCGGCGTAATAGGTAATGACGACAGGAACAGGGGAACCCTTTTCCATTTCTTGGGTCTGCGCGTTAAACGACTTGCAGAATTCCATAATATTAACGCCGCGCTGACCGAGAGCCGGTCCGATTGGCGGGGATGGGGTCGCAGATGCAGCTGGCACTTGCAGCTTGATCTGACCCATTACTTTCTTGGCCATTATTTCTGCCTTCTATCTTCGCCGGTCATGCCGGCATTGCAGTTTGGTGGTGCGGTCAGACACGCCGGCTAAGCTGCGCCCTTCCTCCCACCGCAAAGAGCAAGATGGTCAAGCCACCCTGCCCGCGAACAATCAGACTTTTTCGACCTGACTGAATTCCAAATCGACCGGCGTTGCGCGGCCAAAAATTGATACTTCGACCTTAAGGCGCGAACGCTCTTGATCGACTTCCTGAACAAAGCCATTGAACGAGGCGAATGGGCCATCGGCCACACGCACTTGTTCGCCGATTTCGAACGACATTGCCGACTTCGGACGCTCGACACCTTCTTGAACTTGCATCAAGATACGATCGGCTTCCTTGTCAGAGATCGGTATCGGCTTCGAATCCGTCCCGAGAAAGCCCGTTACCTTCGGGGTATTCTTAATAAGGTGATAGGCCTCGTCCGTCAGATTGGCCCTAACCATCACATAGCCGGGGAAGAACTTGCGCTCGGCGTCCACCTTGCGGCCACGGCGCACTTCCACGACCTTTTCGGTCGGCACGAGGATTTTCTCGAAAAGATGCGACAAGCCTTTTTGCTTGGCCTTTTCTTCAATCGACTCCGCCACCTTCTTTTCGAAGTTCGAATAGGCGTGGACGATATACCAGCGAGCCGTCATTCAATATATCCCTGTAAAGTAACGCTTATTTGCCAAGACCGAGCAAAAGCTCAACGCCAAAGCCCATAATCTGATCGGCAACAAAAAAGAAAATCGCGGCCAAAAAGGCCATCGCAATGACCATCGCCGTCGAAATCATGGTTTCACGACGCGACGGCCATGTCACTTTCGCGGTTTCTGCGCGAACCTGCTGCAGAAATGTGAAGGGATTGGTTCTGGCCATCTGCTACCTGCGGGGCAATGGGTGAAACACCCGAATCATTGTTTTTATTTCAAGACGAAAGGGAGCGCGGAACCAGTTTTTGATTCCGCGCACCCTGTCTTGTGACCGATATATAGAGAGGGCTCGGAAATTTCACAAGCGGTTTTTGCGGATTTATGAACTTGAATGGTCGGACGTAGCACGAGGCTAAGCAAAACCCATATAGCCTGAGTGAACCCAAACGTTGCAACACCAGCCCATGTTGACAGAAAATAGACCGCCTCTAATGTCAAAACAATGAAAGCGGGAGGCGTATCCTATAATGACGAACGTGGAGGTCAGAGATACGGAACCGGTTCTTGTTCAAACATTACTCGGGGGCGTGACGACGCTGCGTCTCAACCGCCCGAATAAGTTCAATGCCCTCTCTCAGGAACTGCTTAGCGCCTTACAGATTGCGCTCGACGGGATCGCTGCCGATCCTGATGTGCGATGTGTCGTTATCGAAGGAACCGGCAAGGCCTTCTGCGCCGGACATGATTTGGGCGAGATGCGACAGACGCCGAGGCTTGAATATTATCAGGACCTGTTTTCGAACTGCTCGCAAGTCATGCAAAGTATCGTCAATCTCCCGGTGCCTGTGATTGCCAAAGTCCAAGGCATAGCAACTGCCGCTGGATGCCAGCTCGTCGCCAGTTGCGACCTTGCTATCGCCTCGCATTCTGCCCGCTTTGCCGTGTCGGGCGTCAATCTCGGTTTGTTTTGTTCAACGCCCGCCGTCGCCCTCTCGCGCAATGTCTCCGCCAAGAACGCATTCGACATGCTGGTGACCGGCGATTTCATTGACGCAAGCATGGCTGTTGCCATCGGTCTCATCAATCAAGCCGTCGATGATGGAGACCTCGACAACGCCATTGCGGCCAAAGTCCGTTCCATTGTCAGCAAGGACCCAAAAGCCGTGCGCCTCGGCAAGGCAATGTTTCACGCCCAGC
>JANOYJ010000214.1:0-5041 GCA_031428815.1 Phyllobacterium sp. | reverse complement strand
AACTGCAAAGAGTCCCGACTCAAGATTTTTAACTGTTTTTTTACCAGTAGATTTATGTAAGGGATGCCATGACGCGCATTTTCTGCGCTTTCACTAATATTTCAATGTTTGACAATCGATAAGGTCAATTAAAACCATGGGAATGTGCTTATGACGCCTCAGAAAATCACCGATGAATTCACTGTTTCAGCGCAGATTGACGCCAGCGACGTGAGCGCCATTGTTGCCAGCGGATTTCGCAGCATTATTTGCAACAGACCCGATGGTGAGTCCGCCGATCAGACGCCATATGCTTTGATTGAGACGCAAGCGAAAACTGCCGGGCTGGAGTTCAGATATATCCCCGTTGTTTCAGGGGCAATGACGCAGGATGACGTCGATGCCATGGCCGCAGCCCTCTCTGAACTGCCCTCTCCGGTCTTCGCTTATTGCCGCTCCGGCACCCGTTGCGGCGTGCTGTTTCGCGCGGTTCAAACCAAGGGCTAAAAGAACGCTTGAATGCCGGTCTGCGCCCGTCCGAGAATGAGCGCGTGCACATCGTGTGCGCCTTCGTAGGTATTGACCGTTTCCAAGTTCTGCGAATGGCGCATGACGTGGTAGCCGATCTGGATGCCGTTGCCGCCATGCATGTCGCGGGCTTGGCGCGCGATGTCCAAGGCTTTGCCGCAATTATTGCGCTTGATGAGCGAGATCATTTCAGGGGCCATTTTTCCCTCGTCCATCAAACGCCCTACCCTGAGTGACGCTTGCAGGCCAAGCGTGATTTCGGTCTGCATATCGGCGAGTTTCTTCTGATAGAGCTGCGTGGCGGCGAGCGGGCGTCCGAACTGTTTGCGGTCCAGCCCATAAGCCCGGGCGCGATGCCAGCAGTCTTCCGCCGCGCCCAAGACACCCCAAGAGATGCCGTAGCGGGCGCGGTTAAGGCAACCGAACGGGCCTTTGAGGCCCGAGACATTCGGCAGCAGAGCGTCTTCGCCGACCTCGACATTGTCCATCACCACTTCGCCGGTAATAGAGGCGCGCAGCGACAGCTTGCCGCCTATTTTCGGAGCAGAAAGCCCCTTCATACCCTTTTCGAGAATAAAGCCGCGAATCTCATTGTCATGCGCTTCGGACTTCGCCCAAATGACGAACACATCGGCAATCGGCGCATTGGAAATCCACATTTTGGAACCGGTCAGGCGATAGCCATCAGCGGTCTTCACGACCTTGGTGCGCATGCCCGCCGGGTCTGAGCCCGCCTCGGTTTCGGTGAGGCCAAAACAGCCGATGAACTCACCGCTGGCGAGCTTCGGTAAATATTTCATCCGCTGTTCTTCCGAGCCATAGGTATAGATCGGATACATGACGAGCGACGATTGAACGGACATCATTGAGCGATAGCCGGAATCGACGCGCTCCACTTCGCGGGCGACGAGGCCATAGGACACATAGTTTGCGCCGGCGCAGCCGTATTTCTCCGGTAGTGTCACGCCGAGCAGCCCGGATTCACCCATGCGGCGGAACAGGTCCGGGTCGGTCGTCTCATCGAGATAGGCCGCCTCAATCAGGGGCGCGAGTTGATCTTGCGCGAAGGCTTTTGCCGCGTCGCGGATCATGCGCTCATCTTCGGTGAGTTGATCCTCAAGCAGGAAAGCGTCATCCCATTGGAAAAGAGCGGATTTGGCGGCCATGATTCATCCCGTGTTTCGTTTCGATTAAGATAGCACGGGAATTGGCGAAGGGTAGCGGCGTGTTTGCCGCATCGGCTCAATCCGCTCATCCGGGCCGACGGCGGTGAGTCAGACTTTCACAAACGCAGCTGTCACATACATGAAGGAGGCGCCGATGAGGAAGCCAGCCAGAATGCTGGGCGTAAACAGCCCGCTTTCGCCGGTTCCCGCAGTGCGTTTCAGATAAGCGCCAACTTCGATAATCACCTGCAGAATGGCACCGGCACCGATACCGAGGGCGAGCGCCGACCAGTGCGGTGCGTAGGCCAGACTTCCAAGCCACATGCCAATGACGGCCGGGCCGCCGGCAATTAACGCCAGCAGCGCCAGCGAGGCGATCGAAGGGCGGGACTTCAAAACCGGCGCGACGATACCGATGCCTTCGGTGATATTGTGGACGGCAAAACCGATGACCAAGAACGAGCCTAGGCCAGCCGCGCCAGCCGCATAGGCGGCTCCGATCGCAAGGCCCTCTCCAAGATTGTGAAGGCCGATACCGATTGCAATGAAGGTTGACAGCGCCAGGCCTGTCGGCGCGCCGCTGCGCCGGCCGACGGCCATCAGTGCCAGAAAACTCAACGCCGCCGCCATGACGACCATCATCGGCCCTTGAAAGAGCGCGGCGCTTTCGCCGGAAAACTCCAGCGCCTCTAGAAGTGTGTCGACGAACAGGAACGCAAGCAGGCCAATGGTCAGCGCCAGCAGGAAATTCATCAGATCCCTTCCCGCGTTGCGCAGCGCCGGATAACACATCAGGCCAAGCGAGACGGGCAGAATGCCAACGATGATCCCGACAAGCGCCTGGGGAACGAGTTGGTCCCATGTGGCCTTTGGGGTTGGCAGGGCAACAGGAATTTCATGGTCGAACGCCGCGCCGGTATGGGTGACTGCCACAACGAAATGGGCCTCGCCCAGCATCCACGGAAACGGAATGTCGATCCAGGCGGTGGATCCCCTGGCAATGGGACCTGCGGGACGCTGGGTGAACTGCCAATAGGCGTCATCGACCTGAACCTGCGCGATCCGCATGGGTTCGGAGCCGCCAGCGCGCACAAGCAGATGCAGTCCCGCCTCATCTAGCACTGTGCGCTCATAGGTCAGATTTTCAACGGGCGGCGCACTGCGGTTCAGGCCTTTAAGCGGGTCGGCGGCGATGATCCATGCAATGGCAAGGCCCATAAGCAGCAGCGGCACGACGAGCCAAACATAGCCGGAAAACCGCGATTGCGTCACATCGTCCGCATTCTCGCTCATGCTCACGCGTCTCCCACATCGAACATGCCCATCCAGCCAAGCTCGGTGAACTCCGACTGATGGGCGTGGAACATGTACATTCCGGGCTCATGATCTTTGAATGTGAATTCGATAATACCGCGCTGCGCCTGGCATTGCATGATGAGGTCGACGGTCTTCAGTGTGGGAGTCAGCGTCGTACCCTGATCGAAGTAATCAAAGAAATTAGCATGGAGATGGAAGGAGTTGATCGGGTCAAACTCGGTGACGTTCAAAAGATAAATCCGCACTGGCCGGTCGCGGCGGATTTTGACCGGGTCGTTAGCATAGGCGTGCGCGATGGTGTTCACCGCGTAGAACTCGTTGCCATTGTCAAAATTCGTGTCGAACGCGTTCATCACCATGGCCATCTCCTGCCACTGCGCATTTTCCGGCGAACCCAAGAGCCGGGAGCGCGCCACGGCTTCGTGCTCCAGATGACGGGCTGGGTCGGGATCGATGACAAACAGCCCGTACATGCCCTTGTGCATGTGGCGGCGCAGCGGCAAGGCGTGGCAATGGTAGAGATGACAGCCAAAAGGTTTTGCCTCAAACTCATAGACAAATTCTTCGCCAGGACCGATCAGCCCCGCGCCAGGAATGCCATCCATGCGCGCGGCATGAATGCCGTGAAAATGGATTGAGTGCGGGTGGGCGCCGTAATTCTTGAAGACGATCTTCAGCCGCTCACCTTCCTTTGCCCGAAGCGCGGGACCCGGCACGCGGCCATTGTATGTCCAAGCGGGGAACATGACGCCGGGAGCGATTTCGATTTCCTTGTCTTCGGCACGTAATTCGAACGTGCGAAGCGTGCGTCCGTCCGGCAGCACAGACGTCTCGCCTGTGTACCAGTCCGTCAGCATTGCAGCGGGGTCAAAGCCGTTGCGGGCGTGATCCACCTGCCCGACGGTCGTCATCGCGCCATGCGCGCCGTGCCCTGAAGCGGACGGCTCGCTAGTAACACTTGCCGCTGGCGCGTGCCCCGAATGGACTACTTGCGCATTCGTCGCACTCGTGGATATTATCGAACCGCCGGCAGCTGCGACGCCGCCCCATAACAGGCCACGTCGGGACATTTTTCCCTGAAACCAATTGAGCATATTCGCGCCCGTCGTCGTTTCCTCGGACAATTCATACTCTCCGGTATTGACAGAGTCGGCCTGCCGGGACCCGGTGCCGAAGCGTTCGAATCTCAATATCGCCTAGTTGCGAATGATTTGCAAGTGCAAAAAGATTAAGACGTGTTTGCCTTGTACCAAGCCTCTTGCGCAAAGTAGTGACAGTCGCTGAGGATAGCGTCGATTTCGCGGGGGTCGCGGCGATGGTAACCGGGCGCGAAACCCGGCCGGAACGGCGAGAGGCGGCCGGTTTTCTTCGGCGTCTGCCGCGTCCGCCAGCGCACCAGGCGCCGCGCCTCGCGTGGCAAGTTGTCGAGCGCATGACGCAGCGCCAGAAGACGCCGGTGGATGGCGGCTGGCGAAACGAGGTCATTCTCTGTGGCAGGGGTCTCAGCGGCAAACGCCGGATTGATAAAACCGGGAACCGAGATGCGCGGCAGGATTTGCACCTTGCCAGCGTCCCGCTCAAAGCCCTCAGACGCAAAACGCTTCAGCGGATCAATCATGCAAAACGAGCCAACGCGCTCCGCGTCGCTTTGCATCGTGATCCCCACCGGGAAAGCCCGCGCGACCCGCAGCTTCACCACACGCCCGCGCGCCGCCATGATGATGAGCCGCCGCGCGGCGGACTCGGCGGGGCGAAGCAGCATCAGCAAAGTGCGGCACACGTGCCGGGGCAACACCGTTCCCGGCCCTGTTGCGAGGAGAGCAAACAGCGGCGCAAGGACGGCCAAGAGGCGCTCAGCATTGCGCTCGATGATGACGGGCCAGTCCATGGATGCCTTTCAGTTCAAACTGGCGGCATGATGCGACGGGCGTTGAGGAGGGAGGATAGGTGTTTTTGCGGGAAGGTGGTAAGGGGTTGAAAAGGTTGGGGAATGTTTTTTTGTGATGGGTAGTTTTGTCCGCCAAAACCGCACTTCGAGAGGCCCCCTCATC
>JANOYJ010000213.1:0-5581 GCA_031428815.1 Phyllobacterium sp. | reverse complement strand
GTCAGCAAGGTGTCATTGACGCTTCGCCTGTCATTGCTCGTGCGGGAATTCACGCGTTTGAGTGGCAAAACAGTTGCTGTGAAAATTGGCAACACCTTGCACTGGGAGCAATTGGCGGAATATCCGGACAGGAAAGAGTTGCTGCAGGTCTTACAAAAAGCGGTGTTTGATCTTGAACCGGAGATCGAAATTAAGCCCGGCCGCCTGAAGAAATTGAATAAGCTGCGCCGCAAAGCGACAGTGCATTGATTTATTCTGTGGCGATGACGTCCACGTCCTGATTGTGTCCGGCAACGACTGTGAAATCCTTCTGAAATAATTTGTCCTTGTTTTTGGCTATAATCGTGTAATCGCCTTCAGCCAAAACCATCGACGCGTAGGCACCGACGCTTTCCTTGATGATTTCACCCGATGGATTGACCACTGACCATGCCGTATCGGCAATTGCCTCGCCGCCTTCGCTGCGAACGAGTTTGAGGGTCAGCTCTGCTGCCTTGTGCTCGACGCTCGCCTCGGTCAGTTTTCCGGCCTCAACATTAATATCGGCACGGATGATGGCGTTCACAGAGCCATAGGTTGAGACAATGTGATAAGTGCCGGAATTGAGGCGCACAATAGCATCGGGTTTAACATCAGGAGCGATCAACGCCCGCTCGCCATCGGCATTTTCTTCGCCCTGATAGATCGAGAATCGCAAATTCGCTGGAGGAATGCGGACGCCACCGGAAAGCACCGCACTCATTTTTAAGCCGCCGGCATCGAGCACCAACGTTTCTTTACGGGCCTCGTTACTGATCGTTATGCGTTTGGTCACTCCCGCGCGTCCGAAAGCGGCATGCACCAGGTAACTACCGGGCTCGAGATCAAAGGTCGTGGTGCCCCCATTGGCCGTGGCGATCAAAGGAAGTTTTTCGCCCGCTGCCGCATCTGGCTTGAACACACGCCATACCAGACCGCGCTGCAATGCCGTTTCATCCTCGGACAGCTTTGCCGCCAGTGTTAGTTCAATGAGGCGCTGCTTTGCAAGATTACCGTTTTCGACAGGTGCAAGGGTCAAGACTGGAAGATCAAGCGTGGGCAGGTCGATGGCATCCTGCGCCATAGCGGGCTGCCAGGCAGACATTGCCAGCAAAACCAAAAGAGTCCTTGTCTTCAACAATTGCGCACGCCCCGATTTTCCCCAGTCGGTTTGGAGACAATTCTCATCGTCAATTCAAGGCTTTTGAATGACGGGCTGCTGGCATTTTTGACGAATGGCCCTCATAAGGCAAGGTACCATGAGCCAAGGACATAAAATTGACCAATCCGATTATTGAATTTCTCTTGCAGCGCAAATCTCCTCCCATATCGCAGATTCAGGAACCCGGCCCGAGCGATGGACAAATCGACCAGATGATTCGCGTGGCGACGCGTGTTCCGGATCACGGTTTGCTTGAGCCTTGGCGGTTTATCCTTTATCGGGGCGAGGCTCGAACCACCGTCGGCGAGTTTTTTGCGCGCCGTGCCGGGGAGCGGGAAGGGCCGCTCAATGAGCAGCGCATTCAGCAGGAGAAGACACGTTTTACCCGCGCACCCTTGGTGATCGGGGTGATTTCTTCGCCTAAGCCGCATGAACGTATACCAGAATGGGAGCAGTTCTTGTCGGGCGGCAACGCCGCATTTTCTTTGGTTCTTGCCGCGCATGCATTAGGTTTTGGGGCAAATTGGGTCAGCAATTGGTATTCAGACGACGCTGAGTCGCGAACGTTTCTCGGCCTGTCGCCGAATGAGCGTGTCATCGGTTTTGTGCATATCGGAACAGTGAACGCCAAGATACCTGATCGACCGCGCCCTGAACCGGCAAAAGTGTTGAGCGAATATAGCGGTCCATTTTCAGAGGCGTAAAATGTTCTACGAGCCGCAAAAGCGTAATCACGGTCTACCGCATGATCCGTTTCAAGCGCTGGTCGTGCCACGCCCTATTGGTTGGATTTCTACAAAGTCCGCGTCTGGAGCGCTCAATCTCGCGCCATATTCATATTTCAATGCGATTTCGTCTGATCCTTGGCTTATTGTCTTCTCCGCAGGTGGTGAAAAGGACTCGGTAGTTTTCGCCAGAGAGACCGGTGAGTTTGTCGCCAATCTGGTTAGTGCACCGCTGGTCGACGCCATGGTTCAAACGTCGGTGGATGCGCCGCGCGGTATGAGCGAGTTTGATTATGCAGGATTGACACCGGAGCCGAGCCAATTGGTTGATGTGCCGAGAGTGAAGCAGGCATTTGCTGCGTTGGAATGCAGAGTCACAGAGATATGGCGACCGAAAAGCCTCACTAATCCAAACGGCGTGCCTTATGTTGTCACGGGTGAAGTCGTCGGTGTTTTCATTGAGGAGAGCATTTTGACCGACGGCATGGTTGATATCGCCAAATCGCAGCCCGTATCGCGGCTGGGTTACTTGGATTATGCAATTATCGACAAGAGCTTTTCGCGCCGCCGTCCGCGCTGGAGTGAGCGTTAATTTTCATGGTGAACTGATCGTAAACTTTTTTGATGTACCAGTTAGAGGAGAGTTTCCTTGGGTAGTGTTCATGGTCATCGAAAAGTTCCTGAGTTGGATTGAATCGGCAAACACAGCTTCGCGTGTTGCAGCGACCTATGCCTTGGCAAGAGCTTATTTGGTCTCTCCGATGAGTCTTGAGGAGCGGTGCTCCGCGGAAGCTGCCTTGACGCTACTACTGGATGATCCTTCGCCGAAAGTGCGACAGGCTTTGGCGGAGGTCTTTTCGACAAGTGCCATAGCGCCCTCGCAAATTATCAGCGCTTTGTCGGCTGACCAGATTGAGATTTCATCGCTCGTTATTTTGCGCTCCCCTTTGCTCACAGATATTGATCTTATTGACCGGGTGGCTTTGGGCGATGGTGGTACACAGCAACTGGTTGCGCTTCGACCGCGGGTCTCAAAATCAGTCGCTGCTGCGATTGCCGAGGTCGGGTGTCTTGAGGCGTGCGTGGACCTGGTGGCCAATAGCGGTGCTGATATAGCGCGCCTTAGCCTTCGCCGTATTTGTGAACGTCACGGTAATGATGGTGCGTTTCGAGAGGTTCTGCTGAACGATACCCGGCTTCCAGCCGATTGCCGTCATTCTTTGGTCTCGCAGCACGGCCAAGCTTTGAGCGAGCTTGCTTTGGTTCGCGCAATGATGGGGCAGGTGAGGGCGGAGCGTGTCACCAAAGATGCCTGCATTCGCGCCTGCCTGCACATGGTCGACTCTGTTGATCGCGAGGAATATGGCGCATTTGTTGAGCATTTGCGGCTGAGCGGCGATCTGACGACGGGCTTCGTAATCCGCACCTTGACGCATGGCAAGATTGAGTTTTTCGGCGCAATCCTCACAACGCTCACAGAAGAGACATCCGCGCGAGTCAACGCCATGTTGGCCAATGGACGCGACAGCGTGTTGAAAGCGATGTTTGCAAAGTCCGGGTTTAGTGACGCTGTAAATCATATCTTGTTGCACGGCCTCACAACTTGGCGCGCCGTTGCCAATGGCCGCTTGGACGCGGGTCCGCAGGAAATCGCGCGACTGATGATGGTTGAACTCGAGAAAAACCGCTCGTCAATCGGTCATGCCAATGATGATCTTATGGCATTGCTGCGCGGGATATATCTCGATGCCATGCGCGAAAACAGCCGCAATCATGCACTGGCGATTGCGGCGGCTGCTTAAATATCCCTTCGTTATTTCCCCAGTTTTAGCGGAAGCAAGCGAATGCGTGTCCGGTTTGGATCGACCGTAAGTAATGCACCGTCTTCGAGTTCGTCGCTCATTTGCCGCAACGCAATAATGATTTTCAAACTAATGGCGTTAGGACTCACATCCTCGGATCTGATTTGAACAACGCTTGGTTTGTTACCATGAGTGGTCGCAAGGATTGAGCCAAAATCCAGATCATGCGTAAGAATGACAAATTGATTTTCTTTTGCGTACGTCATTATCAATGCGTCTGGCGCATTCGGCGGTCCAACTGTGGACCAATGTACGGCCTCTATTCCAGCATTGGACAAGGCACCAATCCAGAGCGGAGAGAGATTCATGTCGACCAGCAGCTTCACGCGGATGCCAACAGAACCTCGCGCTCTTCGGCACGCCATGCCGCATAGCGAAGTGCCTGCATGACGTCCTCACGCTCCAAATAGGGAAAATCCGTCAGAACATCTTCGATGCTGTGGCCCGAGCCTATTTGCCCAACAATCATGCCGACGGTAACGCGCATCCCACGAATACACGCCTTACCGCCCATCACATTTGGATTCTGGGTAATATGATCCAAGTTTTCCACTGTTCACTCCCTTTCGGAACGCATCTCTAGAGTAGTGGTTCAAGAATACCACTTCAAGAACTCTTTACGAAGATGGAACAGCACTTTCCCGCTGTGTCTAAATATCCAAATCGTTCGCAAATTCAGCGCGTTCCTGAATAAACCGGAATCGCGCCTCGGGCCGTGTCCCCATCAGGTCGTCAACTGCTTGTTGCGTTGGGGCGATGTCATCGCTTGAGATTTCAACACGCAGCAGCGTGCGCTTCTTCGGGTCCATCGTGGTTTCTTTGAGTTGCGCAGGCATCATTTCACCTAGACCCTTGAAGCGCCCGATCTCCACCTTGCCGCGTCCCGTAAACTCGGTGGCAAGGAGCTCATTTTTGTGGTCGTCATTACGCGCATACAGCGTCTTGCCGCCTTGCGTGATGCGGTACAGCGGCGGGACACCCATGAAGAGATGGCCGCCACGAATGAGCTCGGGCATTTCTTGATAGAAGAAAGTGATCAGAAGCGAGGCGATATGGGCGCCGTCAACGTCAGCATCCGTCATGATGACCACCCGTTCATAACGCAGGTCGTCCTCGCGGTATTTTGAACGTGTGCCGCAACCAAGCGCCTGAATGAGATCGGTAATTTGCTGATTGGCGGCGAGTTTATCCTTCGTGGCGCTGGCAACGTTCAGGATTTTACCGCGTAGCGGCAAAATAGCCTGCGTCGCCCGATCGCGGGCCTGCTTGGCCGAACCGCCGGCGGAATCGCCTTCGACAATGAAAATTTCCGCGCCCGCCGCGCCATTTTGTGAGCAATCGGCAAGTTTACCCGGAAGCCGCAATTTGCGCACCGCGGACTTGCGGTTGACTTCTTTTTCCTGACGACGACGCAAGCGCTCATCGGCGCGGTCAATCACCCAATCGAGAAGTTTTGACGCATCTTGCGGCGAGTCGGCGAGCCAATGGTCGAAGGGGTCGCGCAATGCGTTTTCAACGATACGCTGCGCCTCAATCGTAGCAAGGCGATCCTTGGTCTGGCCAACAAACTCCGGTTCGCGGATATGAACCGAGAGCATCGCTGCGCAGGAGATCATCACGTCTTCAGTTGTGACAATGGACGCGCGTTTGTTGCCCGTGAGTTCAGCATAGGCCTTGAGGCCACGGGCAAGCGCGATACGAAGTCCCGCTTCGTGCGTGCCGCCATCATGCGTCGGAATAGTATTACAATAGGAATTGAGCGAAGCGTCGCCGCCATACCAAGTCACCGCCCATTCGACGGCGCCATGCCCGGC
>JANOYJ010000212.1:0-5064 GCA_031428815.1 Phyllobacterium sp. | reverse complement strand
TTTGACGTTGCCATCACGGGCACGAGTGACAGCCCTGACAACGAGGCTGTGCTAAACGACCTGCGCAGTTTCGGCGGCAAAGCTATTTTTATCAAGAGTGATCTTGCTGACTTAAGCGGCCATGAATCGGCAGTTAAGACGGTGACCACGCAACTCGGCGCAATCGATTGCCTCGTCAACAATGCCGGAATGGGCTCAGTGGTTCGCGGCGATTTCCTGGATTTATCGCCGGAGAATTTCGACACAATCATTGCCACCAATCTGCGCGGCACGATGTTTTTCACACAGGCCGTTGTGAAGTCGATGCTGGCAAGTTCAATGCCGAAAACACCGCGCTCAATCATCAACATCACCTCCGTCTCCGCCACAATGAGTTCGCCGGAGCGGCTGGACTATTGTGTCACAAAAGCGGGTCTCGCTGCGTTCACCCAAGGCTTGACGCTACGCCTTTCCGAAAGCGGCATTTCCGTTTTCGAAGTGCGACCCGGCATTGTCCGCTCTGACATGACAGCAAAAGTTTCCGGTAAATATGACGCGCTGATTGCCGATGGTTTGGTGCCAATGAAGCGTTGGGGCGAGGCCTCGGACATCGGCACTATAGTCTCATCGCTGGCGGGCGGAAGTTTTGCCTTTGCCACAGGCTCGGTCATTCATGCCGATGGTGCGCTGTCGGTCAGCCGGTTATGACGGGGAGGGCGCCGATGACCTATGATTATATCATCACCGGTGCCGGACCCGCAGGTTGTGTCCTCGCCAACCGTTTGAGCGAAGACCCGGAGGTCAAAGTCTTGCTGCTGGAGGCAGGCGGAGGCGATTGGAATCCCTTGTTTCACATGCCTGCGGGCTTTGCCAAAATGACCAAGGGCGTGGCGTCCTGGGGTTGGAACACCGTGCCGCAAAAACACATGAAGGGCCGCGTGCTGCGTTATACGCAGGCGAAGGTCATCGGCGGTGGCTCGTCGATCAACGCGCAACTTTATACGCGTGGCAACGCGGTGGATTACGATCTCTGGACCTCAGAAGACGGCTGCTCCGGTTGGGATTATCGCAGTGTTCTGCCCTATTTCAAACGTAGTGAAGACAATCAGCGCTTTGCTGACGACTATCACGCCTACGGCGGACCGCTGGGCGTTTCCATGCCGGTCTCGGCGCTGCCGATTTGCGATGCCTACATCAGGGCAGGGCAGGAACTGGGCATTCCTTACAACCATGATTTCAATGGTGCGCAGCAGGCTGGTGTCGGCTTCTATCAACTCACCCAGCGCAATCGCCGCCGCTCCTCCGCCTCGCTCGCCTATCTCAATCCGATTCGCGACAGAAAAAATCTGACAGTACGGACGGGTACGAATGTCACCCGCATCGTACTCGAAGGCGCACGCGCGGTCGGCGTTGAGGTTTCGACGAAAGGCGGCATCGAAATCATCCGGGCGGAGCGGGAAGTACTCATCTCTTCGGGGGCCATTGGCTCACCAAAACTACTCCTTCAATCCGGCATCGGTCCTGCCGAACACTTGAATTCAGTCGGCGTCAAAGTGCAGCATGACCTCGCCGGTGTCGGCGGCAATATGCAGGATCATCTGGATCTGTTTGTCATCAGCGAATGCACCGGCGACCACACCTATGATGGCGTCGCCAAACTGCACCGCACGCTCTGGGCAGGGCTTGAATATCTCTTGTTCCGCTCCGGCCCCGTCGCCTCCAGCCTGTTTGAAACCGGTGGCTTCTGGTACGCCGATCCAAATGCCCGCTCGCCCGACATCCAGTTTCATTTAGGCTTGGGTTCCGGGATTGAGGCGGGCGTTGCCAAGTTGAAAAACGCCGGCGTGACGCTGAATTCCGCCTATCTCCATCCGCGTTCGCGCGGCACGGTTCGCTTGGCGTCATCCGATCCCAATGCCGCCCCGCTGATTGATCCGAACTATTGGAGCGATCCGCATGACGTGAAAATGTCGTTGGAGGGCCTGCAAATCGCCCGCGAGATCATGCAGCAGGCGGCCCTGAAGCCCTATGTGATGGCCGAACGCCTGCCGGGCGACGACATCAAAACTGAAGCGCAACTGTTTGATTATGGCTGCGCCAATGCCAAGACCGATCATCACCCGGTTGGCACCTGTAAAATGGGCACAGATGCGATGGCGGTTGTTGACCTTGAACTCAAGGTCCGTGGCCTTGATGGCCTTCGTGTCTGCGACAGTTCCGTTATGCCGCGTGTGCCGTCCTGCAACACCAACGGCCCGACCATTATGGTCGGCGAAAAGGCTTCGGACATGATCCGGGGGCGCGAGCCCTTGCCCCGCATGATCTTCACCCATGAACGCAACGAGACGAGGCCCCGCGCCCGCGCCGATATCAAATAGGAGCCATTATGATCCGCCATTGTGTGTTTATCCGCTTTCGCTCAACGGTTTCCGATACGGAAAAGCAGGCGATTTTCGCCGAGATAACAGCATTGAAACCCCGCATACCCGGGTTCATCACCGCACATGTAGGGCCGAATGTCAGCCCGGAAACCGGCATGGATATGGGTCGCTCGGAAGGCTTCATCGTCGATTTTGAGAACGCCAAGGCGCGCGACGCCTATCTAGCCGATCCCGAACACGCCAAGACCGGCATGAAAATTGTTGAGGCGGCGCTGGGCGGGGTGGACGGAATATTTGTCTACGATCTAGAAGTCACCGCCTGATAGAAAAGCTTGGCTGGGGAACCTGGATTCGAACCAGGACTAACGGAGTCAGAGTCCGTGGGTCTACCGTTAACCTATTCCCCAATGGAAGCGCGTTGCGCGGTTCGGGCAGTTGATGAGGCTCTATAGGGCAATCCGGCACGGCATGAAACCCCTAATTTGACACGTTTTACGCATGGCTATGTGGCAGGCCTTGTATTCCCGCCCGTCGCTGATACACTTGTCCCAACTAAAATTTCAGGCACCTCGCTGCGTCCATCAGGTTCGCGCGGTGCGAAAGGACACTATCTTGGAAGACCCCCAACGTGGCGCAAGCGCGCCGCAAGAAGGGGTTGCCCGGCAGGGCGGGGACCACACACCTCGCCAGGACCGCAGTGCCACTCTCGGCAGTGAGCGGTCTGCGCAGTCGCCAAGCCTGCAAAGGGCAGGGGACGGGCACCCTCAAAATGATACCGGAAATGAATCCGGCAAAAAGTCGCGTCGCCGTCGCCGGCGTAACCGTGGCCAGTCGCGCGATGTGGCACCGCCGGAATTGCCACTCGCCGCTAAAGCGCCCCATGACAAACCCCGTCGGCGCAATCGTAAGCGCGGCAAAAACGGCAAGGTAACATCACCAGCGGCTCCGGCGACTGAAAAACCACCGCAAAATGCACAACCCCCGGCATCGTCTGTCGCTCATGAGCCGGAGAGAATAGCGTTTGTCGCCACTCAGACGCGCCCTGACCTCTTCGCGGCGCTTGATCTGGGCACAAACAATTGCCGCCTGTTGATCGCCGCGCCAACGCGGCCCGGACAATTTCGCGTCGTTGATGCCTTTTCGCGTATTGTCCGTCTTGGCGAAGGGCTGACGGCCAATGGCCGGCTCGGCGAAGCGGCGATGGACCGTGCGATTGAGGCGCTGAAAATCTGCGCTGATAAGCTGGCAAACCGGAAGATTCATAAGTTTAGGCTCATTGCCACCGAGGCCTGCCGTTCGGCGGACAATGGCGAAGAATTTTTATCGCGCGTCAAAACTGAGACTGGCCTTGATCTTGAAATCGTTGACCGTGAAACCGAAGCGCGTCTTGCCGTCTCCGGCTGCGGGCCGCTGGTCAATCGCGAAGTTGAGGCGCTCGTCTTGTTCGACATCGGTGGCGGCTCATCTGAAATTGCGCTCATCGACATCAAACACAAAAAGTCGCCGCATCTGGCCGACCATATCATCGCTTGGACCTCGCTTCCCGTCGGCGTTGTCTCTTTGGCCGAACGTTTTGGTGGTCGTGATGTCAGCGCTGACACGTACAAGGCCATGGTCGACGACGTGCTCTCGATGATCGGGAAATTCTCCGCCCGCCACATTCTCGGTGTGCGGGCCAAGGGCGAAAATTTTCATCTCCTTGGAACATCTGGTACCGTCACAACCCTTGCCGGGATACATCTCGGACTGGACCGCTATGACCGCAGACAGGTCGATGGTCTCTGGATGCATACGGACGAAGTGACGGCGATGACCGATAAACTCCTGTCTTGGAGTTTTGATGACCGCGTCAGTAACGCCTGTATCGGCGCCGAACGTGCTGATCTTGTGCTGGGCGGCTGCGCCATTCTGGATGCCATTCGCATCACGTGGCCGAGCGAGCGTTTGCGCGTGGCGGATCGAGGTCTTCGCGAGGGCCTCCTCACTGAAATGATGTCGTCCGCCGGTGTTTGGCGCAGACGCGCCCCAAATGAGGTACAGGTATGAAGAAGCCAACCAAGAGCACCGGGGCGCGCTCTCTACATGTGCGGGTGAAAAAGTCCGGTATTCTGAAAGAATCCTCGCGCCGCTGGCTCGAGCGGCATTTGAATGATCCCTATGTGCACCGCTCCAAGGCCGAAGGCTATCGTTCCCGCGCTGCCTATAAGCTGATTGAAATTGACGAGCGCTACAAAATCTTGAAACCCGGCCTGAAAGTCATTGATCTCGGCGCCGCTCCCGGTGGCTGGTGTCAGGTCGCGGCGCAACTTTGCGTGTCGAATAATGACAAGCCCACTGTTGTCGGCATTGATTATCTGGAAATGGACCATTTGCCCGGCGTCGCGCTGTTGTTGATGGATTTTCTCGATGATGCCGCGCCTGATAAGCTGTTGGAAACGCTTGGAGACGCACCGGATCTGGTCCTGTCAGACATGGCCGCCCCGACGACGGGCCACCGCCAGACCGACCATATCCGCACCATGCACCTCTGCGAAGTGGCGGCAGATTTTGCGGTGAAAGTGCTGAAGCCGGGCGGGCACTTTTTGTCGAAGACGTTTCAAGGCGGAACGGAAAACGAATTGCTCAATCTTTTGAAACGCAATTTCAAAACCGTGCATCACGTCAAGCCGCCTGCCTCGCGGGATGAATCGGTCGAGCTGTATAT
>JANOYJ010000211.1:0-2389 GCA_031428815.1 Phyllobacterium sp. | reverse complement strand
CAGCGCGAATTTTGTCAGCACGGGCATCAAGACTTTTGCCCATCATGGCCGGCACTTTCATATAGGCGACGATGCCCAAGAAAATCAGCAGTCCGGCAAAGGCCCAAAAAGTATTGTCCAACATGGCGTCAACCCTTCACGGACTTGACGGCGGCGGAAATGTCCGAAGACGACGCGCTGGTGCCGGTCAGTTGTTTGATGATTTCAGACACTGTGTCCTCGGCAATCTTGCCGACTTCCTTCATTCCCGCCGCTTTGATGGCAGAAATCTTGCCCTCGGCTTCCGCAATCATTTTGTCCAAAGCGCCCTCGGCGGCTTTGCGCTTTGCAGAAGACTCTTCCTTGGAAGCGTTACTTGCCTTGCCTGCAATATCCGCAGCCTTGGCTTTCGCGGATGCCAGTTCCTGCTCGTAAGCAGCAACAGCGGCGTCGGCTTCGAATTTCATCTTCTCAGCGGCTTTAAGGTCACTGGCGATACGGCTCTCGCGTGTCTCAAGAATTGAGCCGACGCGGGGAAGAATGACTTTTTTGAGAAACAGATAAAATAGACCGAACGTAATTGCCAACCAGAGTATCTGGGAGGCATAGGTGGAAGAATCAAACGGCGGGAAAACACCGCCATGATCACCTTCGGCCACACCGGTCTCAGAATGCGTTGCGGCAGGTGCCGCGCCATCACCAGGTGTCGCATGGGTATCGGTGGCCGCACCTTCGGCAGTCGCCGCTGGTTTGGCATCCTCGGCAACGGCCTCGGTCACAAACATGGAAATATCCTCACAAGAGAGAACCGGCCGCAGACGGTGCGACCGGCAAAGGCTTGTCTGTCGACCTTAAACTGCGAAAAGCAGAAGAAGCGCGATTAGCAATGAGAAAATGCCGAGAGCTTCGGTCACGGCAAAGCCGAAAATCAAACGACCGAATTGGCCATCAGCAGCGGACGGATTGCGCAAGGCACCTGCCAAATAATTGCCGAAAATTGTGCCGAGGCCAATGCCTGCGCCACCCATGCCGAGACATGCAATGCCGGCGCCGATGTATTTTGCTGCTTCTGCTTCCATTTTTAGCTCCTTTTGGATCGCAATTGTTAGAAACTGTTGTGACGGTTGCCCGCCGCAATTTTTGAAAACTTAGTGCCCGGGATGGATCGCGTCGTTGAGATACATGCAGGTTAGAACCGTGAAAACATAGGCCTGTAAGAAAGCCACGAGAAACTCAAGACCGGTCAACGCCACGGTCATTATTAGCGGCAGAATTGCGCCACCGATCCCTAGCGCACCCATTGCCGAAAGCGAGACCACAAAGCCCGAGAACACTTTCAACGTGATGTGACCCGCCAGCATATTGGCGAACAAACGAACCGAGAGTGAAATCGGGCGGGAGAAGAACGAAATCACTTCGATCATCACAACCAGCGGCACCAATACCGCTGGAATGCCATGCGGCACAAAGAGGTTAAGGAATTTGAAGCCGTGTTTGTAAAAGCCATAACCAACAACGACACCCATCACCAACATCGCCAGGGCAAAAGTGACGATCAAATGGCTGGTAACCGTGAAGAAATACGGGATCATGCCCAATAGATTGGCGACCAGCACGAACATGAAAAGCGAGAACACCAGCGGGAAGAACTTCATCCCGGCGGTTCCGGCACTGTCGCGCAAAGTTGAGGCGACAAATTCATAAGCCATTTCAGAAACGGACTGCAGACGGCCCGGTATCAAGCTGCGACCGGCGGTGGCAAAATAAAGGAAGGCTGAGCCTAGGACGACGGTGGCGACCATAAAGGCCGAAGAATTTGTGAAGGAAATATCATAGCCACCAAGCTCAAGCGGAACCCATTTCTGGATCTGGAATTGATGGATAGGATCTGTACCGGCCACTTCTTAGTCCTCTTCGTCGTCCGCCCACGCATTGCCTTTCGGCGTCGCATTCTTTTCGGAAGGCTTTATATCAAACCCTCTCTCCGATTTGCTCACGGCAATCAAGCCCGCGGAGCGTAAAACATTCAAAACTCCCGCACAAAATCCCAGAAGCAGAAAAATAATCAGCCCCCAAGGTGTCGTACCTAGAAGTTTGTCGGTCAGCCAGCCAATACCGGCACCCACCACCACCCCAGCGATGAACTCGCTGGAAATTTTCACCGCATAGGCCATGCCGTTGGAATTCTCCCGGCGACGGCCCGCCGCGTCCCTATCCAGCTGCTCGGCCGCACTCTTCTCTGCTAATGCAGCTTCAAGGCCTTTGCGGCGACTTTCAAGTTCCGGGTTCTTGTTTTGCGCCGCTGAAGAACCAGCATTTTCCGGCTGTTTCCGGGGGGCCATATCAGCCTCCTATTGCTTGAGCGGCGCAGGCGAAAACCTGCGTCAATTTCGCGGGCAACATAGTTTTG
>JANOYJ010000210.1:0-2442 GCA_031428815.1 Phyllobacterium sp. | reverse complement strand
GAATCCTCGACCTATACGCCGGGCACCCGCGCAGTCGTCGCCGATTTGCCCTTCGGCAAGCTCGGCTTTGCGATCTGCTATGATGTGCGTTTCCCGCAGCTTTTCCGTACCGAAGCCAATGAGGGCGCTGACATCCTGACCGTGCCTGCCGCCTTCACCAAACAGACCGGTGAGGCGCATTGGCATGTCCTCCTGCGTTCCCGCGCCATCGAAAACGGTGCGTTCTTGATCTCTGCCGCACAAGGCGGACTGCACGAAGACGGACGCGAAACCTATGGGCATTCCATGGTCATCGATCCTTGGGGTTACGTGCTCGCAGAAGCCATAACGGATGAGCCACAAGTCATCACCTCTGAGATTGATCTGAGCGAAGTTTCGGCCGCCCGCAAAAAGATACCAAATCTAAACAATGCCCGCGCATTCTCTGTGGACAAGATTTCCATCAGCCCCGAAAAAGGAGGGCGTGCCGCGTGATCCGTTTTTCCCTCGTTTGCTCACAGGCCCATGAGTTTGAAGGCTGGTTCCGCGACAATGCGGATTTTGATAAGCAGCAAAAGCACAACATGGTCTCTTGCCCGGTCTGCGAAACGCAATCCGTCGGCAAAGCAATCATGGCGCCGTCAATTTCCACCGGCAAACAAAAAGAAAAAATCACGCTCGCCATGGGCGATGAACAACGGCGCATGATGAACGAAGTGCGGGCCATGACGCATAAGCTCAAAGAAGGCGCGGACTATGTCGGCGATAAATTCGCGGAAGAAGCCCGGAAAATCCACGACGGCGACGCGGACCCGCGCGGCATTTATGGCGAAGCCACCGCCGACGAGGCCCGCGCCTTGATTGAGGACGGCGTCGATTTCATGCCGCTGCCGACTTTTCCGGAAGATCATAACTGAGTGACGGCCACATTACTTGACGTGTGTCGGGCCGCGCCGTGAGCCGCCTATGGGGTTCGCCGATCGGGCTCCTTCTCGTCACGGGCGGGCTCTTAGGGCTCACGCTACCTTTTGGTAAACTCGCAGCCGCCAGTGGCATTCCGGCCTTGCTCTGGTCCTTTGTCATTTCTGCCGGTGCCGGTAGCGTACTCCTTTGCGCACTTCTGGTGCAAAAACATCGCTTTGTGCTGAACGCCCACAAGCTACGCTATTTCTTCATCGCCGCCGCCATTTCCTACGCCATTCCCAACCTATTAATGTTCAATGTTATACCGCATCTTGGTGCCGGTTATACCGGCATCATGTATACATTGTCCCCGGCAATCACACTGGCGCTGTCGATCCTGCTAGGCGTGCGCCGCCCGAACCTTCTCGGCATTATTGGTATTGGCGTGGGCTTTATCGGTGCCATAACCGTCGCGGGGACACGGGGAGAGGCGGGCCAACCCGCCGGTTTTGTCTGGGTTATTCTGGCTTTGCTCATTCCCGTGAGCTTGGCCGCCGGTAATATTTACCGCACCTTTGATTGGCCACAGGCAACAGGGCCGATTGAACTTGCTGTCGGCAGCAACCTTGCAGCAGCCCTTATGTTGCTCGTGGGGATAATTTTCACCGATGGTGGCGCGTCGTTTCCGCTCCTCGCCAACGCGCCGCTCATCACCCTCGCCCAAATCGTCGCATCAGCGGCAATGTTCGCATTTTTCTTTCGCCTGCAATCCGTTGGCGGACCGGTCTACTTGAGCCAAATCGGCTATGTCGGCGCAGGTATCGGCCTGCTATCCGGCACATTGTTTCTAAACGAGCATTACCAGTTTTTAACTTGGCTGGGTGCCGTCGTCATTGTCATCGGTGTCATCTTGACGACGCGGGCTCAAACCGGAAAAGATTGACGCGTCAACCCTTCGGCTTCACTGCCAGCACCATGTAATTCACATCCGTATCCTTTGACTTGTTCCATGAATCGGTCAGCGGATTGTAGAACACGCCCGTCGTCTCAACCATCGCCATTTCGGCTTTCGAAAGTGCGGCTTCCAGTTCTTCCGGCCGAACCAGCTTCTCATATTGATGCGTGCCGCGCGGAAGCCAGCGCAACACATATTCCGCTCCGATAATCGCCAGACCCAGCGCTTTCAGCGTCCGGTTAATCGTCGCGATAAACATCAGCCCGCCCGGCTTGACCATTTTGCCGCAGGCCTCAATGAAGAGTTCCACATCGGCGACATGCTCGACCACTTCCATATTAAGAATAACATCAAACTGCTCACCTGCCTCAGCCAGTGCCTCCGCCGTCACCGCGCGGTAGTCAATTGATAGACCGCTCTCTGCCGCATGCAGCCGCGCCACTTCAATATTCACCGGTGACGGATCAGCCCCGACCACCTCCGCCCCAAGCCGCGCCATGGGTTCAGACAACAGTCCTCCTCCGCAGCCAATATCCAAAATTCGCAATCCTTTGAATGGCTTGGTGGATTTAGGATCACATTTGAACGTCTCAAGCACCTGTTCG
>JANOYJ010000209.1:0-3170 GCA_031428815.1 Phyllobacterium sp. | reverse complement strand
CTCTTGGCAATCGCGTCAAACGCCATTAACTTTTCCAAAAGTGCCTTCATATCCTTCAGCGCTACCATGTTCGGTCCATCGGACGGTGCATTGTCGGGGTCCTGATGCGTTTCAATGAATACACCCGCCACGCCCACAGCCACCGCCGCCCGTGCCAAAGTCTCAACAAACCGTCGCTCTCCGCCGGAGGAAGTGCCCTGCCCGCCCGGTTGTTGTACAGAATGCGTCGCGTCAAAAATTACCGGTGCGCCCGTCTCAGCGAGAATTGGCAATGAACGCATATCCGAGACCAAAGTATTATAGCCGAAACTTGCGCCGCGCTCGGTGAGCATCACTTTCGAATTGCCCGACTGCGTCACCTTAGCTGCGACATTCTTCATGTCCCAGGGTGCGAGGAACTGGCCCTTTTTGATATTGATTACCTTACCGGTCTTAGCCGCGGCGATCAGCAAGTCGGTCTGGCGGCAGAGGAAGGCGGGGATTTGCAAAACGTCCACGACGTCGCCAATCACAGCGCATTGCTCTTCGGTGTGAACATCGGTGAGTACCGGCAGGTCAAACTCTTTACGGATGTCCGCAAAGATTGCCAGCGACTTATCAAGGCCAAGCCCGCGCGCGCCGGAAATCGAGGTGCGGTTTGCCTTGTCGAATGAGGATTTGTAAACCAACCCGATACCGAGCTTCGTGGTCAGCTCTTTCAAAGCTCCCGCCATCATGAAGGCATGGTCGCGGCCTTCTAGCTGGCAGGGCCCGGCAATCAGCGCCAGCGGCAACTTATTGCCGAACGAGACGCCTTTCATCGCAATCACTGCGTCAGGCAGGCTCATTCGACTGCCTCGAACACATAAGCCGCGCCCTGCCCTGTTGTCGGCTTAACAATCAATTTGTTACCTTTTTCGGTAAAAGCGATGCCGCGCGAAGTTAAGAGATACTTGGTCTTGGTAAGATCACTCACGCCAAATACTATGCCGCGCATCAAGATGCCGCGCCGGTCACCATGCGTATCGAGGTCATAAAACGCTTTGAGTCCGGCATGGGTCAGCACCGATAGAGTGGCGTTTGGCGTTTTGATATCCATCCCAAATGAATGTGATTCGACTTCACGCTCATTGACAACTTCCTGCAACAGATACTGAAAATCAGTGGGATTCGGCTCACTCATCAGCACAGTCTTGATCGACACCACGCCATTCTCATGCCCTATGAGTTTAGATCGGTCTGCCTTTGGCACATTGATGCGCTGGCAGATGAAGAAGAACGAGTCAGGCGAGCGCAAATCCGCTGCAAATGCCAAGCGGAAATCCATCCGCGACGCACCACCTTCCGGTGTTACAAAATCACGGCCAAAATCGAGAATCTTGCCGGCGGAAATCCCGGCAGCCTCAAACTGCGCATGATCGCCTGCGGCATCATCCGATCCCATGACAACGGCTGAAAATCCCTCTGCGCCTTTGCGGAAGCGATAAGCCGCATCACGCGCTGTAAAAACATTGCCGCCAAGGCTCTCGGCTTCCGCCGTCTCGCGCTGGCCAATTGCCAACGGCTCTAAAAACGTGCCATCGGCGAAAAACACACAGGCATTCTCCGTACCGAACGGATGCACTCCCTTCGGGGCAACGATAAAGCCGAGCTGGTCATGCCGCTTTTGCGAAACGGCAAGGTCGGCCGTCGGCAAAACAAGATGGTCGAGCGGGCGGGATTTTCGGACTTGGGTCATGATTGCGGTTTGCAATATCAGGGACAGATTTGCAAGCTGGAGCGGGAGCTGTGCAACCAACCATCCCTGCCCTGCTGTCGCACAACAGGATGAATAACAAGCGCAACAACCAAACGCTTGCAGGATAGACCCTTTTCAGGGTATTGCCGCGTCGGGGTTTGACAAGAAGGATTGGTCGTTGAACGCCATGCTTTTCAATCAGGGACTTTCCACAGTGCGAAATCTCGCCAGCGCTCTGGTAATGGTCTTGCTATTGGCAGCTTGCCAAACGTCGGAAGTTCTTGACGCACGTAAAACGGTTGAGACCTCTCAGCCGACGCGTTTCGCATCGGTGGTGATTGATGCATCAAGCGGCAAAGAGCTTTATGCCTACTCGGCGAATACGCCGCGCTATCCGGCCTCGCTTACTAAGATGATGACGCTTTATCTCGTCTTTGAAGCGCTTGACAGCGGTCAGATCAGCAAAACAACTCCTATTCCAATTTCCGCCAATGCCGCCCGGCAGGCCCCTTCCAAAATAGGGCTGAAAGCTGGGGCGACGATAGATGTGGACACTGCCATAAGGGCGATCACCGTGAAATCTGCCAATGACATCGCCGTCGCCGTCGCGGAATATGTCGGCGGTAGCGAGGATGCATTCGCGGCCCGGATGACCGCCAAGGCACGTGCCATCGGCATGAGTCGTACAACATTTCGCAACGCGTCGGGCTTGCATGACCCCAATCAAGTCACCACGGCCGAGGATATGGCACGGCTTGGCCTGTCACTGCGCCGGAAATTTCCGCAGCATTTCAGCTATTTCAGCCTGAAACAATTCAATGTCGCGGGCAGAACCGTGACCGGGCACAACAAGGTGCTTGACATGGTAGCCGGTGCCAATGGCATCAAGACCGGTTATACGAGAGCCTCAGGCTTTAATCTGGTCACATCGGTGGACCGCAACGGCAAGTCTCTGATCGCCGTTATCCTCGGCGAAGACACAGCCCGCGCCCGCGACGCACGGATGGCGGCGCTGGTGCAGGCGAATATCGGGCGGCTGAACTGAGGCAGCTGAGATATTCCGAAACCAAACGCCTACTTCCAAAGCTTACCATCACGATTTTTGACTACTCTGAATGTTCGATAGGCTAATCTCGCTTTGAAACATTCGACGTCATTGTGATCAGAACCGAGAGCCTCAGTTACTTGAGCACGCGAGATAGTTGACGACGCACCCGCAATTACCTGCTTCAGCCGAACGCCATCAGAAAAATCGCTAAAATAGAGTCCTGAAGTCGGGTCGGGCTTATCCAAATCGACAAACGCTCGATATTCGTTTTCGTATCTCCAATGAAGATACTTTGAAGAAAAAAGGCGTAACATGAAATCGAATTTTTCTTGCTCCGCGCCGTTGGATAATATGGGTCCAGCCGAAAATCGGCTTCGGATATAGGAGACCTTGGCTAAGGAGACA
>JANOYJ010000208.1:0-3210 GCA_031428815.1 Phyllobacterium sp. | reverse complement strand
GCGATCCAAACGCAGCAGCGCCTTGTTCATGGTCTTGAATTCGTCTGCATTAATGCCGCCAACGGCTTCAATCGTGCCGACATGGCGCTCATATAGAGAGCCGACGAGATTGGCTACCGAGCGGCCCTTTTCCGTCAAAGCCACACGCACAGAACGGCGGTCAACATTTGAGCGCTCGTGGCTGATAAAGTCCATCTCGACGAGCTTTTTGAGGTTATAGGAGACGTTCGAGCCGAGATAATAACCGCGTGAGCGAAGCTCACCTGCGGTCAATTCTGAGGTGCCGATGTTAAACAACAACAGTGCCTGAATGGCATTGATGTCGGAGCGACCATTGCGGTCGAACTCGTCCTTGATCACATCTAACAGGCGGCGGTGAAGACGCTCGACCAGATGAAGTGATTCAAGATAAAGTGAGCGCAAGGCTTCTTTTGAGCCGTTTACAGCTTGGGAATTGTCGAGAGCGGGCATTGGCGCGCCCATACGCTTTACTTGTTGCATCATGATAATCGCCTCTGTTGTTTCAGCGTGTTTATTTCCCGCTGTTGAAGCAACCCTAGCGAACTTGCATAAAATTCGACTTAAACACCAAGGTTTACAATCACTTACTTGGCGCTTGACTTTGAACAAGGCTAATGGAGGTTTAACGTTTCTTTTTGCGCTTTTGCAGCCGTATCGTGACTTCAAAAGCGATAAACAGTATGGCGACCAGAAGATGCGCCACAATCATCAAAGGACGGGCACCAAAAAGTTCGGGGAAACCATAGTGCATGATGATCTCCCCCGCCGCTGCGACGATCCAGATGACCGGCCCCCAAGACACCATCATCCATAAGCCGATGGCCGCCACAGGAAACAGCACGGCCAGAGTGGCCGAGGCAAACTGCCAATGTACTGGCATCAGATCAAAGCGCCAAAGCGGACCGTCATAAATGCCGAGAAGGCGCACCCAATAGAACACGCCAAAAATCAGGCAGTAGATCGCGACAATCCGGTGGAACCAAGCGAACGCCAAATAGGCCAGAGACTCCTCTGGTTTCTTCAACTGGTCGTCGTTCATGGTCATGGACATAAGGAGGCGGGTTCCTGATCGGAGACTAGCATGAACCGGATAATCGGATTGGGGTCAAGGCAATGAGGATTCATGCTTGTGTGCAATCTCTGGAGTTTTGAGTCAAAGCGGCCTATATTCGTCTCATGGATAAAAACCGCATCATCGCGACGCTTCGAGAGCATCAAGTCGAATTGACACGTCAAGGCGTGCTGCACGCCGCACTGTTCGGCTCTATGGCGCGCGGAGATGCAACGGCAGACAGTGATATAGATATTATGATCGACCTTGATCCAAGTCTCCAGCTGGGAGTCTATGGCTATGTTGGTCTGAAGGATTATATCGCCAGCCTGTTTGACACTCCTGTTGACGTCGTGAATCGCGAAGGGCTCAAGCCCTATGTCAAACCCGCTGCCCTGTCAGACGCAATCTATGCCTTCTGACAAATCACGCCGGGCGCTGGTGGCGATTGAATATCATATTTCGCTTGTTCATGATTTCACTCGGGACATGGACTTACAGACGTTTTCAGATGATGTCCGCACGCTTTATGCCGTGACGCGTTGTCTTGAGATCATTTCGGAGGCGTCGCGAAAACTTTCTGCGGAGTTGAAAGCGCGTCACCCAAATGTGCCATGGTCCCAAATTGCCGGCGCTGGCAATGTCTCTCGTCACGCCTATGAAGACGTGAATGCGAGTGCAATCTGGAAAACCGCAACCGCGGAAATCATATCTCTGGAGCGTGCGGTTTCTGCGGAGCTGCGCTGAGCTTCACGGGTTGGAGCCGTCATGCTAAATGCCGCGCAACAGGAGTTTACCGATGAGTTTTTTCACCACACCCCCGCCACGCAGCGTCGACGACATCACCAATGGTCGTCGCTTGCGGCGGATGCGCAAGGCGGATTGGTCGCGGCGCTTGGTGCGGGAGACACATTTGACGGTTGATGATTTGATCTGGCCGATTTTCCTGATCGAGGGTGAGAATCGCGTGGAAGACATTGCCGCCATGCCGGATGTGCAACGACTGACGATTGATCGCGCCGTTCGCGAAGCTGAACGTGCGGCAACGCTTGGTATCCCGTGCATTGCCACCTTCCCCTTCATTCCGATGGATAAGCGCGATATTTCCGGCTCGCACAGTATGGATGAAGACAATCTTATCAACCGTGCCACGCGTGCGATCAAGGCCGCGGTGCCGGAGATTGGCATTATCACGGACGCTGCACTCGACCCGTTCACTAGCCATGGTCACGACGGGATTTTGCGCAATGGGATTATCGTCAACGATGAGAGTGTGGCGCAGATCACCGCTGCTGCTGTGATGCAAGCGCAGGCGGGTGCCGACATTATCGCCCCTTCGGATATGATGGACGGACGCATTGGCGCGATACGGGATGCGCTGGATGGAGCCGGATTTCCGGATGTGGCGATCATGTCCTACGCGACGAAGTTCGCTTCGGCTTTTTATGGCCCCTACCGTGAAGCCATTGGTACGTCGGGCGTTTTGAAGGGCGACAAGAACACTTATTATCTCGACCAAGCCAATACAGACGAGGCCCTGCGCGAGGCGGAACAGGACATTGCCGAGGGCGCCGACATGCTTATGGTCAAACCCGGCCTGCCCTATCTCGACATAATTCGCCGCGTCAAAGACACGTTTGCGATGCCGACCTTTGCCTATCAAGTGTCGGGCGAATATTCGATGATTAAGGCGGCAAGTGCCAATGGTTGGATCGACGGCGACCGCGTGATGATGGAAAACATGATGGCGTTCAAGCGGGCGGGCTGTGACGGGGTGTTGACGTATTTCGCGCCGAAGGTGGCGGAGATGTTGAAGGCGGGCAGTTAGGATTCAGGCACGAGAGACAACGTTTAAGCAGCAGGATCGTCAAAACTCGATCTCGCGGCTCGGTGTCTTGTCTCGTCGATTGATCTCTTCGACAATATCATCACCCCAAGCCGGTCCAGACAAAATGTGATCGACGAGCGTGGGTTTCCACTGCTGAAGACGGTCATACTCCTTTGCCGACACCACCACTACCATCCGCTCACCGTTCAAAGTCACGGTCTGCGGCCCTTCTTGCAGCGCTTGTTGAACAAGTTTGGAAAAGTTGTTCTTCGCGTCTTGCATCTGCCAGATCATCGATAGACTCCGGTAT
>JANOYJ010000207.1:0-3493 GCA_031428815.1 Phyllobacterium sp. | reverse complement strand
CCGCCGCCAAGGCCGGCACCGCGATGGCGACCGACAGCATCGATTTCGTCGATGAAAATGATGCAGGGCGCGTTCTTCTTCGCCTGTTCAAACATGTCACGCACACGGCTTGCGCCGACGCCGACGAACATTTCAACAAAGTCGGAACCCGAAATCGTGAAAAATGGCACATTGGCTTCGCCTGCAATCGCGCGAGCCAACAAGGTCTTACCGGTGCCGGGAGGGCCAACGAGGAGAACGCCGCGCGGGATACGACCACCCAAGCGTTGGAACTTCGTCGGGTCTTTCAAAAACTCAACGATTTCTTCTAAATCTGTCTTGGCTTCATCAATGCCCGCAACGTCCTGAAACGTCACGCGGCCATGCGTCTCCGTCAGCAGCTTGGCCTTGGACTTGCCAAATCCCATCGCACCACGGGACCCGCCCTGCATTTGGCGCATAAAGAATATCCAGACACCGAGAATAATCAGCATCGGCAGCCAGGAAACCAGAATGCCGACAAGCGATGTCGAACCATCCGATTCCGGACGCGCCGATATCACAACGTTTTTCTCTGTAAGCTTGCTGACCAATTGCGCATCACCGGGAGAATAGGTCTGGAAGGCAGTACCATTGTCGGTATAGGTGCCGGAAATACGATCACCGGCAATGGTGACGGTTTTCACCTTGCCATTGGACACGTCCTGCAAGAAGCGCGAATATTCAATCTCTGTTGAACTCACCCGTTGCGATGGGCTCTGAAACAAATTGAACAGAGCGATCAGCAAAAGAGCGATGATCGCCCAAAGCGCAAAATTTCGATAGTTCGGATTCATCCCGTCATCCAATTCCGGAGGGTAAGTGATTCAAAATCACCATGTAGATGCAAGATAGGTGCGAACTGGGGCCTTGCCAAGGCGCAAGTAGCCGCATGCGCAAATTCTTGCCGTTAAAGTGAACAAGGCGGAGGCGGAAAAGCCTCAAAACCAACCAGTTGCGCCAAAGCTGAGGCGGCGGCAAGATTAAATAGCGGCACACGCAGCGGCCACGGATACAGACGCCGTCGGTCCGTTGGCAATGCGCGTCGCGCCAGACTTGCCGGGACGTCCTTGGGAATTTCCGCCTGCTTGGGAGCGATTTCGCTCATCTTGCCGGGGTTGCGGTTTTCCCGCAACACAAACAGCCCCTGCCTGCGTCGGTCCATAAGTGCGCGGGTGCCCGTCTTTCGAAAAAATTCTCCGCTTTCAAGCAAGGTAACAATGTCCGCAGCACTCTGGGTTTCGATCATTTTTTCTGATCCACCGGCAAATGCCAGACAAATGCGCAATGTCTCAGCCGCCGCTTCCGCGTCCACCTCATCTTTAAGCGCGGGAGAAATCAAGAACAAGCCGCGAGAGACCTCGCTGACATGCCGGTTCATTAGCCTCGCCGCACGCTGCGATAAATCAGCCCGCTTTTTCGCCCACTCCAACTGTGTTTGGCGTAACTGCGCCAAGTCACTCTCAAGTGAAGAGGTCAAAGATTGCCGCACTCTCACGCGCTCATAATCGGAATTGTCATTGGAAGGATCGTCGATCCACTCCATGCCGCGCCGGTTAAGCTGGCCGCGAATCGCAGCGCGGGTGATCGTCAAAAACGGACGTGCAAACCAAACCGGAGCATGTTCGCCAAACGCCAACGTCGCTGGCGCAATCCCTGCAAGCCCCGGCCCCTCACCGCGCTCACCGCGCATGAACACCGTCTCAAACTGATCGTCTTCGGTATGGCCTGTCAAAATCAGCGTTGCGTCGTTCTCATGCGCCGCCTGCACTAAAAGCGTATACCGCGCCTCACGCGCCGCAGCTTGAATGCCAGTCTTCGGCTTTTCGCCTTCCCACCGTTTGGTCAGGTGAACAATTCCGAGTTTTTCGCAAAGCGACCTGACCAGCACAGCTTCATTTGCCGACTCTACGCGAAGCCCATGGTCAATCGTCACCGCAACAAGTTCGGGCGCAGGCTTTTTGAATTTTAGATACTCTCGAAGGAAAACAAGCAGCCCGGTTGAATCGCTGCCACCGGAAATCGCGACAATAACGCGCGAATGATGTGAAAAATCTAAAGCCGAAAAGCAGTCTGCAAAATCGGCCATGGCGTTAGGTCAGCAGCCAGCCTTGGCCTGTTCGGCAGCAACCCGTTCCATCAAGGCCGGTGCAGCCTTGGGATACTTTTTTGAGACCTGAGCGAAGGTCGCGCAGGCGACATCTTTGTTGTCGAGTGCTGACAGAGAAACGCCGAGCTTGAGCAACATGTCCGGTGCCTTTTTAGACTTCGGATATTCCTTTTGCGCCTTCAACAAAACTTCGGCCGCGTCACGGTAGCGGTCCTGCCCGATGAGCGATTCGCCTAGCCAATAACGCGCATCTGCCGTCTGCGGATCAGCCGGGTAATTTTCAATATGCTGGCGAAATGAGGCCTCCGCGCTTGGATACTCACCGCTCAAAATATGCTCGTAAGCACTTTTGTAGAGTTCCGCCGGATTATCCGCTTGCGGGATTGCCGCGACCTGACCGGGCTCGACAATTGAACTGCCAACCGGATTGCCGTTTTCATCAAACTTTACTGTGCCCAAGTCCTTCGGCGGCGCTCCCACGTCCGATGCGCCATCAATGGTCGCGGCAACATCATCACCCGAACCGGAATTCTCGGTGGTGACGACCCTAACCGAACCTGAATCCGCAGGCTCCGCACCTTCTGCTGGAGCCACAGTTGCTGCGTCAGTATTTTCCTTCACCTTCGGCTTGCCGCTACCTTGTTTCGACTTTTCCAATTCCTGAAACCGGAACTCATTGTCTTCCTGCAATTTGCGCATCTGTTCTTGCATCTGCAAAATCTGAAAGGTCAACTCCTCGACCTTGCCATTCAAAAGCCGGATCTGCTCATCCATCTGAAAATCTCCAGCCGATGAATCCTGCGCAAGTTGAATATGTGATTCGCCCGGAATATCCGCCTGCGGCACCGGAATAAAACGGTCAGGTGACACATCCACCGAAAGACCCGGAATGCGTTCGGCGTTGTTAACATCGAATGCCCGGACCGGAAGGGTTCCCGCCGCCAGCAAACACGTCGCCAATAATATTGATTTCATGCCCATGAAAAATTGTTCCGTCCCTATGTCCCGGGTCTGGCTCAAAGGCCTCCCACTCTCTCATACACAACGCCACGATCTCGGCCAAATTTTGTTGGCAAGACGTCAATAAAAAAGCGGCCCAGAAGGACCGCCTTTCGATAGAATACTCAGACAGGAGCAAAATCAGCTGCCAGCGCCGCCCAAAACAGTGACCGCACGGCGGTTTTGTGACCAGCAGGAAATATCGTCACAGACAGCGACCGGGCGTTCTTTGCCGTAGGAAATAGTCTTCATGCTGCCCCTCGCAATACCTTGCGAGGCAAGGAAATCACGGGTTGCCGCAGCACGGCGTGCCCCAAGCGCAATGTTATATTCGCGTGTGCCGCGCTCGTCGGCATGACCTTCGAC
>JANOYJ010000206.1:0-1637 GCA_031428815.1 Phyllobacterium sp. | reverse complement strand
CGACCAATTCCGCTCGTGTGTCGAAGATCGTGGCGTGGTGATTGTTGAGGCCCATGCGATAGAGCCCTTCCAGCCGCGTGATTTCTTTGTCCTTGGCGGCAATAAGCGTCGGCCAGTCAAAGGTCCTTGCGCCAACCGTCCAACCATAGCCGGCAGCATCCTCAAACTGCTCTGAAAACTCGGAGGCATAAACCAGTAGTTTCTTCGGTACACAGCCGCGAATGACGCACGTGCCGCCGAAACGGTGTTCCTCGGCAATACCGACGCGCTTGCCCATACTTGCCGCCACGCGCCCTGCCCTGACCCCGCCTGAGCCACCGCCAATGACAAACAGGTCGAAATCATAATGAGGCATTGTTATCTCCGCTTGGTAAGTTTTAGACACTACGAAATAACAAAGCCCGGCGCAAACCGGGCTTTGAGACATCAAATGTTAGAAATTTACTGTTTGGGTTTTTCGGCCGGTTTTGCAGGATCGGCAGGTGTGTCGCCTTCGGCCGGGGCCTCTTCCGGCGCTGCCGCATCTGCCGCTGCTTTGACCTTCTTGGCTACCGACTCTGCAAGATCACGGCCGATACCGGTCTGCCAGATATTCGCCGCCTCGATCACTTTACGCGTTGCCAATGGGCCTTCCGCAATCAGCTTTTTGCCAATGTCGGACGAATAGAAATCTGAAATGCTCTTGAGCTCTTCGGCGGTAAAAATATTGGCATAGGCCCTTGCCGCTTCAGATTCCAAATCGGCGCGGCGCGATGCCAGCTTCAACACTTCTTCATCCACAGCGGATGAAATAGTCGCTTCAAGGTTTGGATCCTTTTGGATCATCTCACCCTTCAGTGCATCCGCGGCTTGTGGCAGAATCAGATCAAACTGGTCCGTGGCCCTGATCGCCGAAATCGCAGCACGGGCGGCAGCAAGATGTTCCGGCGTAATTTCCGCCGCCGAGGCGATGGACGCAAAGCTCATTAATGCAAGCGCTGAAGCGGTCCGGACAAACCGGAAGGCGGTTTTGGTCAATGTCATAATGCTATTCTACTCCGTAATCCGTCAAACTTTTAGTGTCTCTATCCCGTCGGCGCTGGCAACAATAGCCAGTTTCGCCATATTCAAAAATATACCGTGCTCCACAACGCCTGGAATCCGGTGCAGGGCGCTTGAAAGCGCTTCTGCATCGGGAATACGGCCAAAAGATGCATCAAGGATGTAGTGCCCGCCGTCCGTTACAAACGGGCCATGCGGTCCTTGGCGCACGACAATAGGCCCTGAAAGACCAAGCTGTTCCGCGATTTTTTTGACCGCGATTTTGGTAGAAGCAAGGCCAAATAAATTAACCTCAACCGGCAGAGGAAAGTGGCCGAGCACCTCCACGACCTTCGATTTATCGACAATGACAATCATCGACGCCGAGGCTGCCGCAACGATTTTCTCGCGCAACAATGCGCCGCCGCCGCCTTTGATGAGCGCAAGATTTGCGTCAATTTCGTCCGCCCCGTCGATTGTCAAATCCAATTCCGGCACGTCTTCCAAGGTGGCGATCGGAATGGACAGTTCGCGGCAGAGCGATGCCGTCCGCTCTGAGGTCGGAACGCCAATAATTTTCATTCCATCGGCCACTTTGACCGCAAGGAGGCGCACAA
>JANOYJ010000205.1:0-3248 GCA_031428815.1 Phyllobacterium sp. | reverse complement strand
AGGACGGACGGCAATCGTGATTGCACACCGGTTATCAACAATCCGATCGGCAGACATTATTTGCGTCATCAAAGAGGGACGGGTTGTTGAAACCGGTACACATGCCGAGCTTGTCGACAATGAATCCTTCTATGCAGCTTTGCACGACATCCAGTTCGCCGCGTGAGGCTTATCACGAAATAATTCAATGCTTTAATTTTTGTTACCATTGACAAAATTCCGACTCAGTTCGACAACCACGATAGGGGCGAAGCTGTTTGGAGATTGCGATGTTTATCCGCTTTTTGTTTTGTCTTCAGGTTCTCGTTTGGGCATTGATAACTTCCGCCACTCCTGGTTTCACTGCTGATGGGAAACGCGAAATCCAAATCACCGAGAACGGTGATTATTTCGGCTTTGACCTTCGATCTGAAAAAGATGTCAGTCTTGATGAATGCAAGGTTATATGTCTCGATGACACGCAATGCCGGGCGTTTACATACAATTCCAAAGCCAAGTGGTGTTTCCTTAAAACTGATTTTGGCCAGCTTCAGACGTTTGCCGGGTCTATTGCGGGCAAAGTGGTTGACGGCTCTTCCGAGCCTGATTTGGGCGCACCGGCAGCCCTGACTTTTGCCAGCGGTTATGTCGATGCCGCCACGCTTTATCGCACAAACATTATTGCGGCTGCGCCTAAGGACAATAAGGAAAGTATCGCGACGCTGACGGAATCCGCATTTTCGGCCGAGCAAAGCGGCGATGCGCGAACCGCATTGTATCGTTTCGGTGTTGCCGTCGCGCTTTCGCCGGATAACAGCAAACTTTGGTCGGGTATTTCGCGGGCGGCGCTGAAAATTGTGCCCAATTCCGACGAGGCTTCGACGCTTCAGCAAGCCGCTGTTTCGGCGGCCATGAATGCTTATCAGACCTCGCGCACGATTGCGGAGCGGGCCGACGCGCTCGATTTGCTCGGCCAGTCACTTGACCGGCGGCAAGACGGGCGTCCCGCGATTGAGGCTTACAAAGCCAGTCTCCAATTGGCGAATTCCTCCAGTGTGCAAGCGGCGTTCACGGACGCCCGGTCACGCTACGGATTTCGCGTGGTTGGCAACACAGTCGATGCCGATGCGGCAACGCCGCGCGCCTGTGTGCAGTTCTCTGAGGATTTGACGGATGCAGATTATACATCGTTCGTGACCTTGGATGATGCCACCCCTAAGGCGGTGGAAATGGGCAGTCGCGAGATTTGTATCGACGGGTTGAAACATGGCGGGCGCTACCGGCTGGCTTTGCGCTCCGGTCTGCCATCCACCATCGGTGAAGTGCTTGAAAAGCCGGTACTGCTCAGCGTATTCGTCCCTGACCGCGCGTCTACATTACGCTTTACCGGTGACAATTTTGTGCTGCCGGGATCTGCGCGGCGGGGAATCCCTGTGGTGTCTGTCAATGCGGAAAAGGCCCTGATGGAGCTGTACCGCGTGGGCGACCGTTCGCTAACGCAGCTTCTTAATGGTGAGCAATTTTTGACTCAACTCGACTTTTACGCCATTCAACGCATTCAGGATGAGATCGGCGAACCCGTCTGGAAGGGCGAGCTTGCGATCAAGAATTCATTGAATGACGAAGTCATCACGAGTTTCCCGGTCGATGAGGCGCTGCCCAAGCGCCAACCCGGCATCTATGTGCTCACCGCAAAAATTGACGGTGACAAAACAGAGGAATGGGACCCGCGGGCAACGCAATGGTTCGTCGTCTCCGACATCGGACTCACCACATTTGCCGGTGAAGACGGACTTTCGGTCTTTGCCCGTTCTCTCGGCACGGCCAAGCCATTGGCCAATGTGGCGTTAAAGCTAATTGCTAAGAATAACGAAGTTTTGGGCGAAGCGACGACGGATACGGATGGCAAGGCGGTCTTTGTCGCGGGGCTTACACGTGGAACGGCGGGCATGGTTCCGGTCGCCGTGATTGCCAGCAATGGCGCGGATGACTACGTGTTTCTCGATATGACACGGGCGGGATTTGATCTGTCAGATCGCGGCGTGACCGGTCGTCCTGCTGCCGGTGCTCTTGATCTCTACACATGGACCGAGCGCGGTATTTATCGTGCAGGCGAAACCGTGCACGCCTCGGCACTGGCGCGAGACAGTGCGGCCAATGCTGTCGATAAACTACCGTTGGTGTTTATTTTCACCCGCCCCGATGGAGTCGAAGACCGGCGCATCACGTCGGACGGCGCGGCGCTTGGCGGGCATTCCGTCGATCTGGCGTTGCAAACCAACGCGCAGCGCGGCGCGTGGACAATGCGGGTTTATACGGACCCCAAGGAAGAGGCGCTGGCCGAGAAGATTTTCCTGGTTGAAGATTTTGTCCCCGACAGAATTGAGTTTGATTTGACCGGCGGCAAAGTGACAGTCGGCGAACCATCAACTGTCGAAGTCGCCGGTCGTTATCTTTATGGCGCACCTGCTGCCGGTCTGACAATGGAAGGCGAATTGATCGTCACGCCAACGCAATCTTGGGCGGCGTTCCCCGGTTACGTCTTTGGTCTGGCGGACGAGGAAAAGACCGATTCAGATGGTCGCACCACATTGCAAGGGCTTCCAGCGCTGGATGCGGACGGCAAAGCGTCTTTCGAGGTTTCCGTCGATGAAGCACCGGACACAACGCGTCTCCTAACTGGCAATGTGGTTGTTCGTATGCGCGAGAGCGGCGGGCGCGCGGTTGAGAAATCACTGCCGCTTGAGATCACGCCGTTGGGCGACATGATTGGAATTAAGACGGATTTTGACTCTGAAGTTCCAGAAGGTTCAGTGGCTAAATTCAAAGTGATCGCAGCTGATGCAAACGGCACAAAAATCGACTTACCCGATTTGAAATGGAGCT
Source organism: Phyllobacterium sp. (assembly GCA_031428815.1). GTDB lineage: Bacteria > Pseudomonadota > Alphaproteobacteria > Rhizobiales > Rhizobiaceae > JANOYJ01. The sequence goes on along the minus strand of JANOYJ010000205.1, from coordinate 383 downwards.
TGGTCAAGGTTCAGCAAAACTATCAATGGTACCGCGATGGCAATGCGTGGAAGTACGAGCCGGTTGAGTTCACCACGAAAGTCACCGACGGCACTGTGAGTGCAGTTGCGGGCGGTGAGGTGGAAATATCCTCGACTGTGACATGGGGAAAATTCCGCCTGCAAGTTGAGTCGCCAAGTGAAGACGGTCCGATCAGCAGTGTGGATTTTCATGCAGGCTACTACGTTCCGTCGGCGTCAACAGAGACGCCTGACGGTCTCGAGATCGCGCTTGATAAGCCGAGTTATGCGGCTGGCGATGTGGCTCAGCTGAAAATATCGCCGCACTTTGCCGGTGAGGTGCTCATCAATGTCGGCGCGGAGCGCCTGTTAAGCTCTATCACC
>JANOYJ010000204.1:0-2906 GCA_031428815.1 Phyllobacterium sp. | reverse complement strand
CGGCCATTGTCGATGTCGCGGCGCATTTGACCGATTTTAACGTCAATCAAAACAGCTGGATGTCCTCCATGTTGCTGTATAAGGCCGGTTTCTTTGGTCTGTCATGGGACCGCACGCCGTTTTTGGACAATAAAGCAGCGTTTCAGCGCGGCGTTCATGTCGCGGTGCAGCGCGTGTCGACAGAGTTGGTGGATTCGCTTGGACGTGTGCGTGGTACGTCTCAGATCGACGAAGACCTGCAGAAGGCGCGCGGACAGCTGCAATATGACACAAGTTCGTGGTATTTCGGGCTTGCGCCGCTCGGGTTCAAGCAGTCGTCACCATCATCCTATCGCGTCGGTATGGATGCGCTGAACCGCTTTAATGCGCGGCTCGAAACCTGCACGGCCACTTTCGACGCGCGTGCCGATAACCTTGCAACCTTCATTGATTCAGTCACGAACCAGATCGGCTCAACGTCTTCGACGCTCGACGCACGGGCGCAGTCTACCAATCTCGGCTGGTTCGATACGGAAGCCGACAATTTGTTCTGGGAAGCAATGGGCGAGCTTTATGCCTATTATGGCTTTGTCCACGGCGCCCGTGCCGATTTTGAAGACATTGTGGCGATTAAAGCGTTGGGCTCCAACTGGGATAAAATGGAGGCTCAGTTGCGCGCGGCGCTCGACCTTGACCCGCTCATCATCTCCAACGGGCGCGAGGATGGCTGGATCATGCCGACCCATCTGACCTCGCTTGGCTTCAAGATATTGACCGTACGCACGGGTCTAACAGAATCGCGCGATATTCTGAAACAGTAGATGTCTATGCTTACGCCGCGACCTCTCGTCCTTTCCTGCCCGCTGCCGCGCTCGCTTGAGCTGATTTTTCATCCAGAGCAGGCAGCGCTGCTGCGCCAGCAGTATGAGATTGTCGAGACAAACGACGAGGCGCTCGCGGCGCTGGCGGATGATGTGCTGGAAAGGGCCAAATACATTATCGGGCAACCGCCTTTGTCGACCGACACTCTTTCGCGGCTGAAATCACTGCGCTGCATTTTCAATGTCGAGAGCAATCTCATTCAGAATATGCCCTACGACGAAGCGTTCGAACGCGGCATTCATGTCGTGACGACGGGCGCGGTGTTTGCCCAGCCGGTTGCGGAAATGGCAATTGCCATGGCGCTTAATCTGGCGCGTGGTGTGGTGGATGGCGATGTTGCCTTTCGTGCAGGTGGTGAGCTTTGGGGTTTTGAGGGAAATAAGTCCGCACGCCTTCTGTCCGGCGCAGATGTTGGGATCATCGGTTTTGGTGATCTTGGCAAAGCGCTGAACCGGCTGCTCGCAGGCTTTCGGACGAAGACAAAGGTGTTTGATCCTTGGCTGCCTAAGTCTGTACTTTTGGATCAGGGGGTGATGCCTGCCAGTCTTGACGAGGTGCTTTCGACGAGCGATTTTGTCTTCGTGGTCGCGGCAGTCACTTCCGAGAACCAGCAGTTCCTCAATGCGGGTAGTTTCGCTAAATTGCGCAACGGCGCGGCGTTCATTTTGGTCAGCCGCGCCGAAGTGGTTGATTTTGATGCTTTGATCGACGCCGTCCGGTCAGGACATATTGTGGCGGCAAGTGATGTTTATCCGCAAGAACCTTTGGCAAAAGATCATCCGGTGCGCAACCTTCCAGGTTTTCTCCGCTCTGCTCACAGAGCAGGGGCTCTGACCTCGGCGTTCAAGATGATGGGCGAAATGGTATTGGAAGACATGGAATTGATCGACAAAGGCCTTCCTCCCATGCGCTGTAAAAGGGCAGAGCGGGAAACTGTATCGCGCATGCGCTCAAAGCCGGTGGACAAGAGCTGATCCTCGACGATTACAACACCAAGACGCCGGTATGCTTTGCCTCGCCCTCCGGCTCCACATGGATCGTCACTCGGCTATGATCGACGGCCTTCTTTATGGCTTCTTCTATCCGGTCGCAGATGTCATGCGCTTGTTTGACGGTCATTTTTTCCGGTACAACGAGATGAAACTCGATAAATGTCGCGCGTGCCGCCGCGCGGGTTTTTAGATCGTGAACTTCGATAGCGCCTTCCGCGTTTTCGCTGATAATGGTGCGAATGCGCGACTCTTCACTTACATCGACAGCGTGGTCCATGAGACCTTGCACCGAGAAATTAATCACCATCCAGCCTTGCCAGAGAATGTTCACGGCCACGAGAACAGCCATAACCGGATCAAGCCATTGACGGCCGGTGGTGATAGCAAGGAACAGGCCGATAAGCACGCCCACAGAGGTTAGCACATCGGTCCAAATATGTTTGCCATCGGCCAGAATTGCCGGTGATTTGTGAAGTGTCCCGGCTTTGACCAGCATCGTCGCCCAGATGGCGTTGATGATTGTCGCCACGCCGTTCACGGCAAGACCCAGCGAGGTTTGCTCGAGCACGACTGGCGCGATCCAAGCGCCCCATGCCTGATGCAAGATGAGAATGGCCGCGACAACAATCAGCACGCCTTCGACAACGGCGGAGAAATATTCCGCTTTGTGGTGGCCAAAGGGATGGTCAGAATCCTCCGGCTTGTAGCTGAGACTAATCGCGTACCAAGCCACGAACGCCGTAATCACATTGACGATGGATTCCAGCGCATCCGAATAAAGCGCCACCGAGCCGGTAACGTGAAAGGCGGCGTATTTCAGACCCATTACAGTGAGCGCGACAGCAATCGACATCTGCGCCATACGCAGAAGTTTTTGCCGTGTTGTTCGCGCCCCCGACATGTCGATTAAGCCGCTGGGTTTTTTGTCTTGCGCGGCAAGTGCGCGACAATGTTTTCAATCATCCGCATACCGGCATTTCCACCCAGCGTCATAATGGACTCGGGATGAAACTGCACCGCCGCAACCGGCTCCGTCTCATGCTCGAACGCCAT
>JANOYJ010000203.1:0-2447 GCA_031428815.1 Phyllobacterium sp. | reverse complement strand
GCTTCCACACTCAATTCGCTGCCATCTGTGGAAACGACCCTCACCTTAGTGCCTATTGGCAAATCCGGTCCCGAGACACGCCATTGTGTGTCGCCAAGCTTAATGCGTCCACGGCCTTCGGCAATCGGTTCGGCCAGCGTTGCTGTGCGGCCGACCAGTTGTTCGGCGCGCTGGTTAAGGAAGGGTTCATCGCTGACGCCATCGCTCTTGGCCATGACCCTTTTGCCTATATAGGCCGAGACCAGCGACAGGATCAGGAACAGGACGATCTGCAGCTGCCATGTCCAGATTGGCGAACTCCAGATGGCGGCGTCCCCGATTATCAGGGTCAGTGTTCCGACAATGATGGCGGCGATGCCGATCCAAAGGAGGAAAATGCCGGGCACGACGATTTCAAGCCCGAGCAGCACGAGGCCGAGCGCCATCCAGTTCCAGGCGCCCAGCTCCATCACAATGCGTTCGATCATGGTGTCAGACTCCGTTATGAATTGCCGGTTGGCGGAATGCGGGTGCGGTTTGGCTGGGCGGGCGCAGCGGGGCTGCCAAAGACTTCCCTCGCCAATGAACCAATGCCGCCGAGCGAGCCGACAAGCGCCGAGGCTTCCATGGGCATCAGAACAACCTTGCTGTTGTTGGCGGATCCAATCTTGGCCATGGCTTCGGTATATTTCAGTGCCACAAAATAATTCAGTGCCTGCACATCGCCTTTGGCAATGGCTTCAGAAACCACTTGTGTGGCACGGGCTTCAGCTTCTGCGGAACGTTCACGCGCTTCAGCATCAAGGAACGCAGCGGCTTTGCGCCCTTCGGCTTCCAGAACTTGCGATTGCTTCATGCCCTCGGCTTCCAAAATCTGCGCCCGCTTTTCGCGTTCGGCTTTCATTTGGCGGCCCATGGATTCGACGATGTCTTTCGGCGGGTTGATGTCCTTGATCTCAACACGTGTGAGCTTGATGCCCCAAGCATGCGCGGCCTCGTCCACAACGCGCAGGAGGCGGTCGTTGATGGCATCGCGGTTGGAGAGGAGTTCATCCAAATCCATCGAACCCATGACGGTACGAATATTGGTCATGGTAAGATTGAGAATGGCGTTTTCGAGGTTCGACACCTGGTAGGCGGCCTGTGCCGCGTTCAGGATCTGGTAAAAGGCAATACCATCGACGGCGACCGTCGCGTTGTCCTTGGTGATGACTTCCTGTGTCGGAACATTCAACACCTGCTCCATCATATTGAGCTTGGCGCCAACGCGGTCGACGAAGGGGGTAATGAGATTGAGGCCGGGGGTTAAGGTCTTCGTGAAGCGGCCAAAGCGCTCAACGGTGTAATTATAGCCCTGTGGCACCGTCTTAACGCCTGCAAAGAGTACAAGCAGAACCAAAACGATCAGAATGGGGATGATGATGTCAAAGCCTTGCATGGAACCCTCACCGCGAATCACACGGCATTGATTTGCCGCTCGGCGTCAGACGTATGAATTCGTGCGAGTTCTTGCAATCACTTGCACGGAAATCGCACTGTAAAACGAACCCGTGGTGCAAGAAGTACTTCGAATTCAATTAAATTGTTAGGATAACCAACCGGAAAGCTCTTGGCGCACCATGTATTCGATGACCTTCATGCCTTCATCGCTATCATTCAAACAGGGAATATGGGCGAAGTTCTTGCCGCCTGCATGGTGAAAGACTTCAGCAACTTCGACGGCGATTTCTTCCAAGGTTTCGAGACAATCCGAGACGAAGCCGGGGTTGAAAACAGCGATGGATTTGACACCGTCCTTGGCCAATTTCTCGATGGTCTTGTCGGTATAAGGCTGCAACCATTCCTGCGGGCCGAAGCGGGATTGAAAAGTAGTAATGAGCTGCTCTTTGTTCATGCCGAGACGCTCACGCAAAAGCCGCGTCGTTTTCATGCAATGGCAATGATAGGGGTCGCCGCGCTCAAAATAGGTTTTCGGAATGCCATGATAGGAGGCGACGAGGACATCCGGCTTGAAGGGGAGCGTGGCCAAATGCTTCTCAATGGAAATTGCCAAGGCGTCGATATAAACCGGTTCGTCGTGGTAAGAAGGAACCGTGCGCAGGGCCGGCTGAAAGCGTGTTTTCATTAGCGCACGGAAGACGTGATCGTTGACTGTCGCAGTCGTGGTGGCGCTGTATTGCGGGTAGAGCGGGAAGGCGAGGATGCGTTCGCATCCTTGACTGCGCAACTTGGTGACGACGCTCTCAATCGACGGATTGCCATAACGCATGGCCCAATCCACGATGATCGTTGGTTCGCCCGACAATAGGCCCGCAAGTTTGTCGCTTTGGGCGCGCGTGAAAGTGCGCAGGGGCGATTCATTCTTTTCCCTGTTCCAGATGCTGGCATAGGCCTTGCCGGAGTGGCTTGGGCGGGTCGTTAGAATAATGCCGTGCAGAATCGGATACCATAGCCAACGCGGCGTCTCG
>JANOYJ010000202.1:0-2715 GCA_031428815.1 Phyllobacterium sp. | reverse complement strand
GGTATATCCTGCGTGAGGGGTTTGACCTGCCGCCGCTCATGTTCACGCGCGACGAGATCGTGGCACTTGTGGCCGGTGCGCGGATGGTGCGCTCGCTCGGCGGCGCGTCAATGGCAAGGGCGGCGATTGAGGCGCTTATCAAGATTGAATCCGTTTTGCCGCCGTCGTTGCAATCGCAGCTGAAGACCGTCGAAATACATGTGCCTGACAGCCAAATTCCGCAACGTGACAAGAATATGATCGATCTGATGCAGGGGTCGGTTGAAGCGCGAAAAGTCATGTCGCTGGATTATTTAGACGTGGAGGGTAAGTCCAGCCAGCGCCATGTGCGCCCGCTCGGCCTTTGGTATTGGGGCAAGGTTTGGACCTTGGTGGCATGGTGCGAGCTGCGCGATGATTTCCGGGTGTTTCGCATTGACCGGATACAGGCGGCTGGACCGACGGGCTCAAATTACAAGCCGGAACGTGGGAAGCTTCTGGCGGATTTTTATCACGAATTCCGGCCGAAGGAGGAATAAGAAACCCGGCTTCGAGAGCCGGGTTTTTCGTGAAACTGTCCGCGATGTTATTGTTGGTCGTCGTCGTCAGCCCGACCCTTCAGCGCTGACAGCTTGGCAAACACCTTTCCGGCATCCAACTCTTGATCGTCGCGGTCGGCCGAGGGTGACACGTTCTGCGTTGTCGCGGCCGGCAGCAGAGTATCGCCTGATTCGACAGGCAATGACTTGCCCTTGCTGGCGCGTTCAATCTCAAAGTCCAAATCAATTTGCGAACAAATACCGAGCGTCACCGGGTCCATCGGCGCAAGGTTGGACGAGTTCCAATGCGAACGGTTGCGCACTTGATCGATCGTCGATTTTGTCGTGCCCACAAGGCGCGAGATTTGCGCGTCTTTGAGTTCTGCATGGTTACGCACCAACCAAAGGATCGCGTTCGGGCGGTCCTGACGCTTTGACAGAGGCGTGTAACGTGCACCCTTGCGCTTGGTTTCGGGCACGCGCACTTTGGATTCGGCCATTTTCAGCTTGTGGTCCGGATCTTTCTCGGCGGCAGCAATCTCGTCCCGCGTCAACTGGCCGGTATTAATCGGGTCCAAACCCTTAATGCCCTGCGCCGCATCGCCATCGGCAATGGCTTTAACTTCAAGCGGATGCAGACGGCAAAACCCGGCAATTTGATCAAAGGAAAGTGCGGTATTGTCGACCAGCCAAACAGCGGTGGCCTTGGGCATCAGCAATTGCGTTGACATAAGACATATCCTTTTCGTCGCCCGCCTCTCCCGTGGCGGGCGGTGGTCAGACCACCGATTAATGGGAATTTGACGCGTCTATAGCTGTGTTCGCGGCAAATCGCAAGAATGGTAATATTGTTGTCGAGGCATTCATCAACTTCGGGGCAAAATTTGCACACCGGCGGCTTGCTCCCTATATTGGCCGTATCAAAGGGGTATTTATGGCGCGGAGTGATCAAACAGGAGACTGGGGCGGACGCTATTCGCCGTCGCTTGGCGAAATGGAGTCGCTGGTGCTGGAAGCCTACGCGCATCTGCCGGATGAGTTCCGGGCGCTCACGGGCGATGTTCTAATCCTCATTGAGGATTTCCCCGACGATCAAATCATGGATGACCTGACGCTCGAAAGCCCGTTTGATCTCCTCGGACTGTTTGAAGGTCGCCCTGTCGGTGAAATAGTCAATCCGCAGACCGGCGAAGGAGCCAACCGGGTGACCCTCTATCGCCGTGCGATTCTCGATTATTGGGCGGAAAATGAGGAAACCTTGGGCGAAATCGTCACCCATGTCCTCATCCACGAAATCGGCCACCATTTTGGCTTGAGCGATGATGATATGGAAAAATTGGAGATTGACGCTTAGAAATCTGATAATTTCATGTCGGGCTGATACTCCGCGTCGGCAACTTCCTTGATAATCGCCTGCCCGCATAGGACCCGACCCTGCACCGGATCGAAACTCAGCGTCGGATTGCCCTGTAGCAGCCATCCCTTGTTCAAGGCGGCGGTGACCTTGTGGCAGAAGGCGGAATCGTCGGCGCCGATCAGGTAGCGGTAGAGGATCATGCTTGTTTCTCCTTAATCGCTTTCGCTTTGGCCAGAATATTTTGCGCCATCGTCATATGTAGCCTTTCAACCATTTTTCCATGAATGGAAATGACATTTTTGCTCTGGTTTTCTGGAAGAGTGAAAGCCTCTACAATTTTTTGCGCGGCTGCGATCTCTAATTCTGACGGCGCAAAGGCGCGGTTTGCCTCGCCGATCTGGTCCGGATGAATAAGTGTTTTGCCATCAAACCCGCTGTCCCGCGCAAGTTCGCACTCCCTTGCAAGCCCGGCAGTGTCGCGAAAATCATTGAATACGCCGTCCAACACCGCAAGCCCGCCCGCCCGCGCACCGAGGACGATTTGAGAGAGCCAAGCCTGCATTGCGGATCGCGTTTTAGCACCCGTTTCCAGCGCCAGATCATTGGATCCGGCCACTAGGCATTCGAGCCTTGGGCCCGTCCGCAAGCCAAGCTCAGCGATTGCCGCAAGGTTAATCAGCCCGTGCGGTGTTTCGATCATTGCCCAGAGTTTCAGTGAGTCCGGGGCATCGGTTTCATTCAAAGCGTCCGTCACACTTAGGATGTCTTGCGGCGTCTCGACCTTGGGCAAAAGGATCGCATCCGGTCGGCAGGCGCGGGCGGCGAGTAGATCTTCTTCGC
>JANOYJ010000201.1:0-1940 GCA_031428815.1 Phyllobacterium sp. | reverse complement strand
TAAGCAATCAGCGGAATGACCTTAAAGAGAAACCAAGGAAGGGTGCTGTCTTCGAGATAAAACCCTGAAGCCTTCGTCCAAAAATAACCGCTCACATTAAGATCGATTTGCGGATACAGCGAAAAAATCAGTCCGGCTGCTATGAACAGGGCCGCGAAGAACGGGGCGGCGAAATAATTCCAGTTCACTGCCGGTCTCCCTTCTCGTAGCCACCAAGCGACATCATAGAATAAGCGGGATTGTTCTTCGATATCCGTTATCCCGATGGCAAGCTAGGCCGGAAGTTCATGTTCCCAAGGGGGATTTGCACCTGCGCGCGACACTGTGATGGCTGCGGCGCGGACGGCTAACGACAGTGCGCCGCGCATATCGGCTTGGGTGAGGTTTTCCAGCGTAGACTTGTTCAACTTTCCGGCTTTGGACAAAAAGGCCAAAATTCCGGCATTGACCGTATCACCGGCACCGACCGTATCGACAACGGTGACCTTAATGCCCGGGACATGAACCTTGCCCGCACGCCCGATTGCAACGGCACCCTCGCCGCCCTTTGTCATCACGACGAGTTTAACACCTTGGCCGAGAAGATTTTCGGCGAATCCGTCGAAATTTCCCGCAGAATCGAAAAAGGAAAGATCTTCATCCGAAAGTTTGACAATGTCCGACATCGACAGCATCCGCTCCATGCGGGCGCGGTGCTTGGGAATGTCTTTGATAAAACTGGTGCGGATATTGGGATCAAAGGAGATGACCCGCGCATTCTGCTCGCGCTTCATCAGGGATTCATAGGTGGAGCCGCACGGTTCGGGAATAAGACTAATCGCGCCAAATTGCAGCGCCTTCACGGAGTCATCAAAAACGGGAAGGTCCGATTCGGACAACAGTCTACCGGCGGTGCCCTCATCATAGAATGCATAACTTGCATGGCCATTGACGAGGCGCACAAAAGCGATGGTCTCGGGGTTATCGGATCGCACGACATAGCGCGGATCAACATTGCTCTTGCGCAAAACATCGATCAGAAGGTCGCCGAAGAAATCGGTTGATACACCGGTGAAGAAGCCGGACGAGACGCCAAGGCGGCCGAGCGCGATGGCGGTATTGAAGACTGCCCCGCCCGCATGAGGTTCGTAACACGCATTTCCATCACGGGTTTCGCGCGGGAGCATGTCAATCAGCGCTTCGCCACAAGATACGATCATGGATAACCCTCCCCAACTCAAGCCTGCGGCTTCACCCCGACTTTCATGAGCCGATAACATTCCCGTTTTCGAAAATCCATCCGGCAATCGCAATTGAGGAGAATGAAACACATTGCAAGATTTGCCTAAGCAGGTCAGAACTTGTGTCAAATTGGATATGATTATGACTGATCGCTTCCCGCACCTCACACGCATTGCAGAACTCCTGCCCTCCACCGTGCCATTTGTCGGACCGGAAACGCTGGAGCGGCAGCGCGGGCGGCCGTTCAAAGCGCGGCTTGGCGCTAATGAAAGCGGGTTCGGGCCCTCACCACGCGTGCTTGAGGTGATGCGCGAAGCAGCGGCGGAAAGCTGGGCTTATGGCGACCCTGAGAATTTTCAGATTAAGACCGCGATTGCCACGCATCTTGGTGTGGACTTTAGCAATGTCTGCGTCGGCAGCGGCGTGGATGGATTGTTGGGGCTGGCAGTTCGGCTTTTTGCAGAACCGGGCGATGTCATTGTCTCATCGCTGGGCGGCTATCCAACATTCCATAATCACGTGGCGGGATTTGGGGCGGTGTTGAAGACCGTGCCTTACCGCGATGATCGCGAAGACTTGGGCGGCCTTCTCGCGCTTGCAATCCGCGAAAAGGCCAAGATTGTTTACCTCGCCAATCCTGACAATCCGATGGGGACTTGGCATGACGGCAAGGACGTGGCGGAGTTTGCACGCGCCCTGCCCGCATCGACGCTTTTGAT
>JANOYJ010000200.1:0-2017 GCA_031428815.1 Phyllobacterium sp. | reverse complement strand
TCAACATCCACCCGTCGCTTTTGCCACAATTTCCGGGCCTTCACACGCAATAACGCCCCAAAGAGGCCCAAATGGCTGAAACAGGCTGCACAGTGCAATTTGTTACCCATGGGATGGACGAAGGCCCTGTTATCGCTCAGGCACGGGTTCCCGTTATGCTAGGTGATACAACCGAAACCCTCTCTTGCCGCGTGTTGGTCGCCGAACATCAACTCTACCCTGCGGCCTTGCGCCTCGTTGCGGAGGGCAAGGTTCGCATGGAAGGTGCCCACGCAGTGTTTTCCAACGCCGCATAAATCTATCCCCTTCAGGTGAGACATCTATCCCCATGATCCGGCACATCGTCTTTTTCAGCGCCAAAAACCCCAAAGATGTCGAAGCGATCCGCGCGGGCCTCTCGCAACTCGCCGCGATTCCGCATTCGTCCACCTTCGAGGTCAGCATAAACCGCAAGACCGATCCTTTATCCGACGCCATAGACCTCGTCGTCTACGCCGAGTTCACGGATGACGCGGCGCTCAATGCCTATAGAGCGCATCCAATTTACAAAGAGACGACCAAGCGTGTGAAGCCGATGCGGGAACTGCGGTTTTCGGCGGATGTTTTGGTCAAGTAAGGCGAATAATATTTCCTCTTGCAATCTCCAGTATTTGGCATACATTATGGCTGAGTTTAAAACCAAAGGAGCAGCCAATGCCTGTTCGCAAAGCCAAAATCGAAGCCCTCGATATCAATTTTGCCAGCGATGAAACCACCGCTCCACTCGGATTTCAGGAGGCGCATGCCATGTTTGACCATGACAACCTTGCAAGCCAGTTTGGCGTGACCAAGCGCGACATCGCGGAAACTGCTGGTCTTTCCGTCTCCGCCACTTATCGCAAATCCCGCTCCACCTCGCCTCTGGTCGAAGCGCGGCTCGCGGAAATGGGCGAAATCCTGCGCCGCGTCACACAATGGGCGGGCGGCGGGCGGCAGGCTCTGGCTTGGTATCGCGCCGAACCGATCCCGGCCTTTGGCGGGCGCACGGCTGAAAGCATTGTCAAAAGCGGTAAGGCAACGGCGCTACGCGATTATCTCGACCATCTGGCGCTTAGCGGATTTGCTTGATCTTGAGTTTCCGGTTTACCGGCGTCTGCTACCGCGCGATTAATCCGCGCTGGTCCATGGCCCCGACCTCCGGCGACGGTGCGGCGATACGCGGCGCGCGGTTCAACCCGAAAGGCGTGCCCGCGCTGTATTTGAGCACCAGCGCCAATGGCGCTGTGGCGGAGGCGACGCAGGGCTTTGCGCACAAGTTTCATCCACTGATCCTGTGCAGCTATGACGTCGACTGCACCGACATTATTGACCTTACGACCGATGAGGCCAGAAAAGCCGCCGATGTTATGCTCGACGATATGGCCTGCGCTTGGATGGAGGAGATTTCGAACAATCGCAAACCGGCGTCATGGGGCGTGCACGCGCGGTTCGGCAAGGAAGCCGCCGGAATTCTCGTGCCGTCCTTTGCCAATTGCGTGACAGCCGGGACGACGAATTTGGTGCTTTGGGATTGGGGGCCGGATTCGCCGCGTAAAGTTGAGGTGTTTGATCCGGAGATGCGATTGGCGAAGCGCTAGCCCTGCCGTGAATTGAGAAAAGCCCGACATTCCAACGTCAATCGTGCCACGTTCTCTTCGAAGCCCACTTGATCTGGTCGCAAATATGAGGTCGCTGCGGGCGGGCCGCATAGCCTTGGACGATCATTTCCGCAATGCGCGCGCGTTCGCCCGCGTCACGACTGCGCAAGGCCTTGGCGACCCTTTAGACCCTTAATGTTGGCTTTACCGACAGAGACACCTTTGACTCCAGCACCAGCTGTCGATCAACTCTCAGCCGAGCCGCGATGCCAATTCGCGCCCGAATGTGGCGATACCTATGGGAACGTTGAGGACGATGGCCTTTTCGGGCGGCTCAATCACTTTAAATACCCCGCACCCAAACCTTGCTATCATGAAACGCCGCCCCGCCATACGGCGCC